>JAGQSL010000115.1 GCA_020439525.1 Acidimicrobiales bacterium
GCCACCGTGCCCACCGTGCACGGCCCCATCACCGTCGAGGCGCGCGCCGACGGCAGCCTCGAGATCGACAGCCCGGTGCCGGTGGTGCGCTGAGCGCCCGCGGGGTCAACCCCGCCAGAAGGGGCCCCGCGCCGCGCCGATCAGCGGGCCCTCCGGGTGGGCCGGCCCGATCTGCTCGACCGACGGCCAGGTCCCGAGGTCGAGCTGGTCGACGAGCCGGCGGGCGCCGCGGCGGCTGACGGCGAACCTCGAGGCCCGGACCGTACGGCCGTCGGCCAGGGCGATCTCCAGGCCGCCGGGCCGGCGGCCCTCGCCCACGCGCACGGCCACCACGTCGCACGCGTCGAACCGGAACCGGCTCGCGACGTTGCGGACGTACCAGCTTCGGGCGCCGACCGTCACGCCGACCGTGATCATCCGCCACGCCAGGAGGGCGAGCGGGATCGACGCGACGACGAGCGGCACGCGGGCGAGCATCGGCAGGTCCCAGTCCTCGGAGCTGATGCTCGCGAGCCACGCCCATCCGCCGGCGATCCCCACCGCCGTGGCCGTGAGCAACGGCAGCGCCGGCCGGGCGATCCGACCTCGCACCGGCCGTGGCGAGCGCACCACCAGCAGGACGCCGTCCACCAGCGCGAGGGCCGTGAGCGGCCAGTACACGAGCAGGAGGAAGAACCAGACGAACGACACGGCGGTGAGCGTCAGCGCGAAGCCGAAGAACCGCCCCGGCGCCTCCAAGGGGCGGTCGCCCCCGAGGACCAGCTCCGCACCGTTGCGTGAGCCGGCCGTGGCGAGCGGGCCGCCCGTCGGCTCGAGCGGCGGCATCGGCGGGGCGGACAACGCCGCGGCCCGCGCCACCTCGGTCGCGGTGCGTCCGCGACGCCAGGCCCCGAGCCTCGCCGCCACCAGCGCGGCCGCGGTGGCGCCGACGAGCCCGATGCCCACCGCGGGCCAGGGGGCCGGGGCGACCGGCACCACGAGGACGAGCAGGAGCAGCGGGAGCAGCCCGGCGGCCACGCCCGTGCCGACCGTCGCCGGCGCCGGCACGCGCACCGCCTGATGCCGACCGCTCGCCCGGGCCGACCGGGGAGCGAAGGCCGCGAGCGAGCTCGTCGGCAGGATCGGCCCGGCCGCCGTGTCGAGGGCGACCGGCGACCCGGGCACGGCGCGACCCACCAGGGTCGCCGAGCTGCCGTCGGGGAGGGCGACCCGGGTCGAGGGCGGGACCGAGAGCGAGCCGAGCCAGCGGTCGTGGCGATCGAAGACCAGCACCGTGCCCGTCGACCCACCAGCCCACCACAGGCGCACCGGCTGGCGGTCGACGGCCGTGGCCAGCTCCGACGCCGCTCGCCGGCGCTGCCGGCTCAGCCACGCCATCCCGAGCGCGGGCACCGCGAGCATCGTGGCGAAGGGCAAGGCATCGCCGACGCCGAGCGGGCCGCAGGTGCAGTCACGCGCGAGGTGCGCCTCCTCGACATCGCCGGTGGGGAGGTGCACCTCGACCCGGCTGCCCACCGTCTCGTCGCGGAACTCGTCGGTCGCGACCCATCGCTCCACCGCGTCCCCGGCGTCGCCCGTGGAGGTTCCTTCGGCCGGGACGGGGATGCGCAGGAGCAGCTCGGCGTCGTCGCCGGCGGTGCCGCGCCCGTCGAGCACGGTGGCCATCACCTCGGCGGCACCCCGTTCGCGGTTCGCGGCCGACATCGCGAGCAGCGCGACCACGACCGTGACCATCGTCGCCGCGGCGTAGGTGATCCAGAGCGCGCGCCGAACCGGGTCGGGCCCGAGGGTCGCCGCATGCGGCACCGGCCCGCCCACCGACCCATCCACCGAGGTCATCACCGGTTCCCATCGGCCGACCCCGGACGGATCTGAGGTGGGTCCCCCGGCGGGCGGGCCCGGTCAGCCGGCGTCGGTGAGGCGCACGATGTCGCCGGCGGCGGAGAGCACGTAGGCCTCGCCGTCGGCATCGGTGCCGAACGAGATGGGGTTCTCGACGTCGATGCCGAGGTCGTGCTCGGACGCGAGCGCACCCGCGTCGTCGAGGCGGATGGCGCGCACCCGGCCCTTGCAGTAGTCGGCGAACAGGTACGCGCCCTGCAGCGACGGGATCGCCGCCCCCCGGTACGCGAAGCCCCCGGTGATCGAGCAGTTGCCGTCGTCGTGGGTGTACTGGAAGACCGGGTCGACGGGATCGTCGGGCCGGCGGCCGTCGCCGTCGAGGTACGGCTCGCGGCCCTCGAAGCCGCTCCAGCCGAGGTTGGCGCCCTCGATCTCGTCGGCGGGGAGGTGGTCGACCTCCTCGATCCGGTTCTGGCCCACGTCGCCGATCCACAGGCTGCCGTCGACGTCGAACGCCCACCGCCACGGGTTGCGGACGCCGGAGACCACGATCTCGGGTTCCGGCTGCTCGTCGTCGCCCAGCACGTCGAGGCGGATGATCTTGCCGAGCACGGTGGAGGGGTCCTGGGCCCGGTTCTCGGGGTCGTCGGCGGCGCCCCCGTCGCCGAGGCCGAGCCACAGGAGCCCGTCGGGCCCGAAGGCGATGTTGCCGCCGTTGTGGTTGGCGTAGGGCTGGTCCTGGGCGAAGCGCTCCGTGCGGGAGCCCGCCGCCACCTCGTCGCCGTCGAGGTCGTAGGCGTCGATGCGGGTGTTGCCCCCGGTGTTCGTGTAGCTCACGAAGAGCTGATCGCCCTCCGGCGAGAAGGCCACGCCGAGCAGGCCGCGCTCGGCGTCGACCGACGTGTCGGCGGTGAGGTCGAGCACGGGGTCGCCGATGGCGGTGAGCGCACCGTCGTCGCCGACGGCCATCCGGCGCACGAGGCCGGCCCGCTCGGCGAGCCACAGCGCGTCGTCGCCGGGGCGGGCCAGCAGGACGATCGGCTCGGCGGCGCGGCCGACCACGACCGACGACACGGTGGGCTCGCCCTCGACGGCGGCGGGGTCCGCCGAGGTGGTGCCGTCGACGCCGGTGCTCGGCGTGCCCGACCCCGGCTGGGTCGACGTGCTGGGCGAGCCGTCGCCGTCGCTGCCGCAGCCCGACAGCGCGGCGCCGAGCAGGAGGGATGCGACGAGCGCGAGGCGGGCGGTGCGGTTCACGAGGGCAGCTCCCGGATCAGGCCCTCTTGGACCACCGACACGGCCAGGTCGCCCGACGGGGTGAAGAAGAACCCGCGGGCGAGGCCCCGGCCGTCCGACGCAGACGGCGTGTCCTGGTCGTAGAGCAGCCACTCGTCGGCGCGGAAGGGGCGGTGGAACCACATCGCGTGGTCGAGGCTCGCCATCTGGACCTTGGCGTTCATGAACGTGCCCCCGTGGGGGAGCAGCGTCGTGTCGAGCAGGGTCATGTCGGACGCGTAGGCGACGATGCACGCGTGCAGCACCGGGTCGTCGGGCAGGACCCCGGCGGCCCGCACCCACACCCGGTGCCGCGGCGGCAGCGCCTCCGCCCGCTCGGGCGGCGTCCAGTCCGCGTAGCGGGTGTCGATGGGCCGAGCCCGGGTGTACCACTCGCCCAGCTCCTTCGCGTACGGCGCCCACCGGGTGGCGAAGTCGGCCAGCTCGTCGGGCGGGGCCACGTCGGTGGGGGCCGGGAACTGGTGCGAGAACCCCTCCTCGTGGATGTGGAACGAGGCCGACATGTTGAAGATCGGGCGGCCGTGCTGGACGGCGACCACCCGCCGGGTGGTGAACGAGCGGCCGTCGCGCTGGCGGTCGACCTCGTAGAGGATCGGCACCTTCGGGTCGCCGGGGCGCAGGAAGTAGGCGTGGAGCGAGTGCACCAGGCGGTCGTCGTCGACCGTCCGGGCCGCCGCCACCAGGGCCTGACCAGCCACCTGGCCGCCGAACACCCGCTGCTGGTCGATGTCGGGGCTGCGGCCGCGGAACACGTTCACCTCGATGTCCTCGAGGTCGAGCAGCTCCACCAGATCGTCGACGGCGCGCTGCTCTTCGGGGGATCCGGCCATCCGTGCATGGTGGCACGGGCCGGCCCGCGTTCCACCCGAACCGGCGGATCAGGTGGCGAGCCGGGCCTCGTAGCGAGCCAGGTCGGCGGCCGAGAAGGCGCAGAGCACCACCCGATCCAGCGCGTCGGGGTGCTGGCCGAGGTGGTCGCACACCGTGTCGACGGCGATCGTCGCCGCCTCGTCCTTCGGGTAGCCGTACACGCCGGTCGAGATGGCCGGGAAGGCGATCGACCAGGCGCCGAGCTCGGCGGCCACCTCCAGGCTGCGGCGGTAGGCCGAGGCGAGCAGCTCGGCCTCGCCCGCGGTGCCACCTCGCCACACCGGACCGACCGCGTGGATCACCCAGCGCGCCGGGAGGTCGAAGCCCGGTGTCGCCTTGGCGTCGCCGGTGGCGCAACCCCCGAGCGGCCGGCACGCGGCGAGCAGGCGAGGCCCCGCGGCGCGGTGGATGGCCCCGTCGACGCCGCCGCCGCCGAGCAACGACGGGTTGGCCGCGTTCACGATGGCGTCGACCTCCTGCGCGGTGAGGTCGGCGTGCACCGCCTCGAGCCGGGTCGGGTGGGCCACGGCGGCAGGGTACCGCTCCTGCTCAACCCGCTCGCCGGCCGGCCGATGACTTCTTCGTGACCTCGATCGCCACCTACGATGGCTCCCTCGTGAAGCACCTCACCCCGAGCGCCCTGATCGCGCACGCGAAGTCCGAGGCCGGGCGCCGGGCGATCCGCTACGTGGCCACCTCCGGCGTCGGCGTCGTGGGCACCCAGGTGCTGCTGTTCCTCTTCCTCCACTCGTTCGGGTGGAAGCCGGTGATCTCGAACTTCACGGCGGTCACGCTGATGGCGGTCCCGGCGTTCCTGCTCAACAAGTACTGGGTGTGGGGCAAGCGGGGGAAGGCCCACATGCGCCGCGAGGTCCTGCCGTTCTGGCTCTTCACCGTCGCCGGGTGGATCCTCTCCACGCTCGCCGTCGTCGTGGTCGTGAACCTCACCAAGGACGCCTCGAACCCCGACCTCGTCGACGGGAACAAGTACGCCGTGCAGGCCGCCAACATCGCCGGCTTCGGGATCCTCTGGGTCCTCAAGTACCTGTTCCTCGACAAGATCATGTTCGGCACCGACCACCACACGCCCTACGACGAGGACATCGAGCTCGAGGAGGCCGGGCTCGCGCCCGACCTGAGCTAGCGGTCCACCCGGGTGCCGGTGCTGCTGAGCCCGGCCGCCCGCCGGTCCTCGGGGTCGTCGAACGCCCGCTGGGCGGCCCGGTCGAGCAGGTCGCGCTCCACCTGCAGCACCCGAAGGCGATCGGGGCGGTCGGCGCACGCCAGCTCGAGGTCGGCGAGCATCCCGCGCAGGCGCTGGTGCACCTGCAGCGAGCCGGCGCCGAAGACGCGGATCTCGTCGCAGGCGAGGTGCACGAAGTCGTCCCAGGTGGGGAGCGGGGCGACCAGTCGAGCGGTGCCCTCCTCGTCGCGGTGCACCCCGCGTGGCGGGGGGCCGGCGGCGATGCGCCGGAGCAGGTCGTGGATCCGATCGACCACCTGCACCGCGGTGGTGGGGTCGTTGATGCCGGGCGACAGGGCCTTGGACGCCATGTCGACCAGCTGGCGGAACCCGAAGGCCACGTCCTGGCGCATGGTGCGCTCCCGGCCCAGGCCGATGAGCGGCACGAGGTCGTCGGCGGCGAGCGTCGATGCCCGCGCCGGGTCGTCGTACCAGACCTCGGCGAGGGGGCTGCGGCTCGGCAGGTAGTCGCCCACGTGGGGCACGAGCCGGATCTGGGCCCGGTGCCGCACCGCGAGGGCCACCAGGTCGTCCTCGTCGACGCTCACCACCGAGCCGGGCGGCTGCTCGGAGGCGACGAGCTGGTCGGGCGCCCGATCGGGCCACTCGCCGGGGGCGAGCGCCTCCTCGTCGGTGGGCATGGTGCGGATGGCGGCCCGCGTCTCGGCGGCGACCGCCTCCATGATGTGCACCGCCCGGATCGAGTGGGCCACGTGGTGCAGGTAGTAGAGGAACGCGAACAGCGAGCAGAGCATGAGCCCGAAGCCCACGGTCACCGAGATCTCGGGCACGAACTCGGCCGTGGCCCCGTCCTCGGGCACCACCTTGCGCAGCACGAGCAGCGCGTAGACGGTCGTGCCGAGGAAGATGCCGAGCGCCACCTTGGTGCCCCGGTCGCGGAAGAAGGTGCGCATCACCCGCGGCGAGAACTGCTGGCTGGCCAGCTGCAGGGCGACCATGGTGATCGACACGACGAGCGTGGTCATGGCCAGGGTGGCCGAGGCGATGGTCGAGAGCATGTCCTGGGCGCTCGAGGCGTCGCCGTGGAAGCGGAACGGGAACCAGTGGTCGGCCTGGTCGTAGGCGGTGAGGCCGATGGCGAGGGCCCAGGACCCGAGCACCATCAGGCCCGGGATGAACCACAGGCCGTTGCGGATCGACTCGCTGATGGCGATGCGCCGAGGGTCGTGGTCGGGGGTGCCGGCACCGGATCGGGAGCGCATCGCCATGAGGGCATTCTGGTGGCCTCGGGTGCGAGTGCCACCGACCCCCGCCCCTAGGGTGGCTCGCCGTGACCGCACCCGACATGCCCGCCGAGCTCCACGCCGCCGCCGTCGCCGCCCGTGGCTTCATGCCGACGGACGAGGGCGACGCCCTGTGGGAGGCCGCCGCCGAAGCCGCCCGGGCGGTGCCGGGCCGGCCCTTCCTCGAGGTCGGGTCGTACTGCGGGAAGTCGTCGGTCTGGCTCGGCGCCGCCGCGCGGGGCGCCGGCACGGTGCTGTTCGCGCTCGACCACCACCGCGGGTCCGAGGAGAACCAGGCGGGGTGGGAGCACCACGACGCCGACCTCGTCGACGAGCGGATCGGGAAGATGGACACGCTGCCCACCTTCCGGCGCACGATCCACGATGCCGGCCTCGAGGGCGCCGTCGTCGCGATCGTGGGCGACTCGCCCACGGTGGGCCGGGTCTGGACCACGCCGCTCGCCCTGCTGTTCATCGACGGTGGCCACGGCCACGAGCCGGCGCACCGCGACTACGAGCTGTGGACCCCGCACGTGGCGCCCGGCGGCACCCTCTGCATCCACGACGTGTACCCGGACCCCGCCGACGGTGGCCGCCCGCCCTACGAGATCTACCTGCGGGCCCTCGACGACGGCTTCACCGAACGCCGCGCCGTCGGGTCGCTGCGGGTGCTCACGCGCACCTGACGGCCCGCGCTCAGCCCGTGTAGCGCGGCGAGCCGGCGACGGGCACGGCCGGCGCCGGCCGCGGCTCGCTCGGCTCGCTCGGCGGGCCGGTCGTGGTGGTGGTGCTCGGGGTCGTGGGCGGTGGTGCCGAGCCGTCGCAGTCGGGGTCGTCGGTGTCGATGAGGCCGTCGAGGTCGCCGTCCACGCCATCGCCGCACGGCGGCCCCGCGATCACCACCACCTCGCGCTCGAGGGAGCGAGCTCCCGATGCGTCGGTGACCACCAGCCGGACGCGGAAGGGCCCGGCGCGATCGGCGAGCAGGGTGGGGGTGGCGGTGTCCGCACCGTCGAGCCGCCACGCGCTGCCGGCCGGGGCCGACGCCAGCTCCCAGCGCAGCATCACCGGCGTGGCATCGGGGTCGCAGCTCGCCGACCCGTCGAGGGCGACCGAGGAGCCCACCTCGACGCGCTGGTCCGACCCGGGGTCGGCGGCCGGCCGCCCGCCGGTGTCGCCCAGGCGGACGCGCCGCTCGGCGCCGGCGGCCACGACCAGCGCGTCGGCCCCGTCGGCCGTGGCCGAGCACGCGCCGTCGAGCGCACCGGCCCAGGACGCGGCGCCCGGCGCCCGCACCACGACGGGCCCGGTCGTGCCGGGCGCGAGCACCTCGACCGAGCCCGGGCCGAGGTGGAGGCCCAGGGCGCTCGCGGGCGCGGCGTCCGTGGGGTCGCCGAGGACGACGGCGGGGCCGCCTGCGGGCGCCAGCTCGTCGACGCCCTCGGCCCACGCCGTTCGCAGCCGTCCGTCGAGGTGCCGCTCCTCCACCTGCAAGCGCCCATCGGGCGCGAGCACGACGCGCACCGAGCGGTCGCCTGCCACGTCCTCCAGCTCGATCGTCGTGCCGGTGGCGTCGCTCCGGGTCGTCACCGTCGGCGCGCCGTCGGCGGAGCGGGTCGGGTAGAGGAGCTGCACCGCGTCGGCGCCCGCCGTCCGCCCGGGGCGAGGGGCGGCCTCGATCGTGGCGGCCAGGGCGGTGTGCGTCGCCCGCCCCGACGGCGCGAGCTCGTGCACGCCCTCCTGCTCGGCGAGGGCAACGGCGCCCGACGGCGATCCGATCGCGCTGGTGAGGCGGGCCCCGCCGTGCGTCCACGTGCCGCCCGCCTCGCGGCGCTGGTAGGTGCCGCCCGACGTCCCGCCGCCGTTGCCGTGGAGCATCCAGGTCAGGTCGGTGCCGGCGGGCGCGTCGACCCGGTCGGCCACCACGAGGTACCCGTCGTCGGCGCCCGGGGTGGACAGCAGGACGAAGCGGCGCGCCACCGTGGCCCCGCGGTAGGCGGTGACCACGGTGGCCGCGTCGACCGCGTCGCCGTCGAGCGTCGCCGTGATCGTCGACTGGCCCTCCGCCGGCGGGCGCCCGGCGGGGTCGTCGCCCCAGGCCACCGACGCCTGGAGGTAGTCGGCGGGGCCGTGCCCGTCGACCAGCACGAGGTTGTGGTCCTCGGGCTGGTTGACGTCGCCGTGCTCGGTGAAGCTGAGGTAGCCGGGGTCGAGCGCCAGCCGCTGGCCGTGGGCGTGGAGGAGGAACGCACCCGGATCGGCGTGCTCGTGGGACTGGGGCCAGCGGCCGAGGCCGTCGGGCCCGCGGCCGAACTCCGAGGCCGTGTCGTGCTCGCCGAGCACCAGCGCCTCGGTGGCCTGCTCGCGCCACGAGGTGCGGAGCACGGCGTCGCCCCCCTCCACGTAGAACGACGTGGGCGACCGATCGGGCGCGGCGGGGCTGACGCCGTCGTCGTAGGCGGCGATCGACTCGACGGTGAGGTCCACGTTGCCGTCGACGGCGTACGGGTCGGGCGCCTCCGCCCAGCGCCAGGCCGCCTCGGCCGCCAGCCCCTGCAGGGGCGGCCGCGCGGTGGGCAGGGCCCCGAACGGCGCGCTGCGGCCCGGGTTGCCGTCGTCGATCGGGGCCAGCGAGCCGTCGGGCAGCGTCAGGTCCACGAGCCAGCGCACCGTACGGGCGAACAGGGGGTGGTGGGCGAGGGCGGGGAGCACCCGGCCGCCTGCGGTGGTCCACGCCTCGGCCCCCAGCGCCTGCTCCCACCCGGCGAGGTAGGGCACCAGGTTGAGCAAGGTGAAGCGCCAGTAGAAGGGGCCC
>JAGQSL010000116.1 GCA_020439525.1 Acidimicrobiales bacterium
GCGCCGTCGTCTACCTGAACGGCGTCGAGGTGGCGCGGGACAACATGCCGACCGGACCGATCACGGCCGACACCCGGGCCGTCGCCAACCGGTCGGGCAGCGAGGAGCAGGCGGTGCGCGAGCTCGCCCTGCCCCCGGAGCTGGTCGCCGTCGGCATCAACACGCTGGCCGTCGAGGTGCACCAGGACTCGCCCAGCTCGAGCGACGTGAGCTTCCTCGCCTCGCTCCGCTCGACGCCGGCCGCCGTGGCCCCGACGACGACGGCGACGACGACCACCACGTCGACCACGACGACGATCCCGGACACCACGACCACCACGATCGCCGACACCACCACGACGTCGACGGCCGTCCCCGACACCACGACCACGGTCCCGGACACCACGACCACGATCCCCGACACGACGACCACCTTCGACACCACCACGACCACCGACCCGACGACGACGATCCCGCCGCCAGGCGCACCCGCGTCGGCGCCCCCGGCCGTGGCCGTCCGTGCCGGCGACCGCTCGCCACCCTGATCGCATCCACCAACATGGTGGGGTGATCGATCGCGAGGTGAAGCGGGCGCTCGGCCAGATGGTCAAGGGCGTGCAGGTGGTGGGGGCGAGCCACGAGGGGGTGGTCCGGGCCTACACGTCGCACTGGGTGTGCCAGGTCTCCTTCGAGGAGCCGGTCGTGATGGCCTCCGTGTCGCCGAAGCACGACACCCACCCGCTGATCGCCGCCAGCCGCCGCTTCGCCGTGTCGATCCTGGCCGCCGACCAGATCGCCGAGGGCCAGTACTTCTCCTATCCCGGCCGCAAGTTCCGCTACCTCGCGCCCGAGCACCTCGAGGACCACGACGGCTGGACGATCGTCCCCGGCGCCGTCGCGTGGCTGGGCTGCGAGATCGAGGACGAGATCGTCGGCCGCTACGACCACGACTTGTTCTTCGCCCGGGTGGTGGCCAGCGGCACCGGCCGCCTCGAGGAGCCGCCGCTGCTGTACTCGTCGCGCCACGGCTGGCGGGCCACCGGCGACAAGGCGCGGGAACCGGGCGTGTCGATCCGCGACCAGCTCCTGGCCCGCCTCGCCGAGCTCGACGAGGACGCCTGACCTCGGCTTTGGCGAAGACCGTTTCGGGAACCAAGATGCAGGTACCGACGATCGGGAAGGACCACGCGTGAGCGAGTCGACCAGGAGCACCGAAGCCCGCGAGCAGGCCGCCGCCGCGCTGCGCACCATCCTCGACGGGAACCGGCGCTTCGCCGACGGCGAGCCCTCCTCGCACGTGCTCACCCCCGCCCAGCGCGAGGCGCTGCTCCCCGCCCAGCACCCCGTCGCCGTCGTGCTCGGCTGCGTCGACGCCCGCGTCCCCCCGGAGGTCGTGATGGACCAGGGCGTCGGCGACCTGTTCACCGTCCGCACCGCCGGCCACTCGCTCGCCGGCGTGGCGCTCGGCAGCCTCGAGTTCGGCGTGCGCATCCTCGGCGTGCCCCTCGTCGCGGTGATGGCCCACACCGGCTGCGGCGCCGTGCTGGCCGCGCTGTCGAAGGACCCGATCGACGGCCACCTGGGCGAGCTCACGGGCGAGGTGGCCGGCCGGCTCACCAACGTCGTGGGCCACGACCCGGTGGGCGCGACCGGCGCCAACCTCGAGGCCACCGTCGCCGCCCTGCGCAACCTCGAGACGCTGGTGACCCCCGACGGGGACGAGGCGTTCGTGGTCGGGCTGCTCTACGACATGGCCTCGGGCCTGCTCATCGTCGAGGACGACGCCGGCCTGCTCGCCGACGCCTGACCTCCCACCCGGCGGCCACGCCGGGCTACTCCCGCCAGGCCCGCTCGAAGGGCAGGCGCCACGTGTGCGGGGCGATGATCTGGTGGATGGCGTTGGGGCCCCACGAGCCGGGGGCGTAGGGGCGCACCGGGGGCGGGTCCTCGAGCAGCGGCGTCGACACCTCCCACAGCCGCTCGATGCCGTCCGACGTCGTGAACAGCGTGTGGTCGCCGCTCATGGCGTCGTAGATGAGCCGCTCGTAGGCCTCGAGCACGTCGACCGCCCGCCCGGTCTCGTGCAGCGCGAACTGCAGGCTCAGCTTGTCGAGCTTCATGCCCGGGCCCGGCCGCTTCCCGTAGAACGACAGCGACAGCTTCGACGCGTCGGCCAGGTCGAACGTGAGGTGGTCCGGGCCCTGGGCCCCGACGCCCGAGCCGGCGGGGAACATGCTCTTGGGCGGCTCCCGGAAGGCGATCGAGATGATCCGGGCGCCCTCCGCCAGGCGCTTGCCGGTGCGCAGGAAGAACGGGACGCCGGCCCAGCGCCAGTTGTCGATCTCGCAGCGCAGGGCGACGAACGTCTCGGTCTCGGACTCGGCCGACACGCCCGGCTCATCGCGGTAGCCCAGGTACTGGCCGCGGACCACCTGCGAGGGCGGGATCGGCACCATCGAGCGGAACACCTTGTTCTTCTCCTCGCTGATGGCGAGGGGCTCGAGGGCCGTCGGCGGTTCCATCGCCATGAACGCCAGGACCTGGAACAGGTGGGTCACGACCATGTCGCGGTAGGCGCCGGTCGACTCGTAGAACCCGGCCCGGGTGCCGAGCGAGAGGGTCTCGGGCACGTCGATCTGCACGTGGTCGATGTGGTTGCGGTTCCAGATGGGCTCGAACAGGCCGTTGGCGAAGCGGAAGGCGAGGATGTTCTGGGCCGCCTCCTTGCCGAGGAAGTGGTCGATGCGGAACACCTGCTCCTCGCGGAACACCTCGTGCACCGCGGCGTTCAGGATCCGCGACGAGCGGAGGTCCACGCCGAAGGGCTTCTCCATGATCACCCGGGAGCGCTCGACGAGATCGGCGTCGGCGAGCATGGCGATCACCTGGCGGGCGGCGGCCGGGGGCACGCTCAGGTAGTGGAGCCGGCGGCAGTCGCCGCCGAGGTCGGCCTCGGCCCGCCCGACCGCCCCGGCCAGGGCGTCGGCGCCGTCGCCCTGGGGGACGTACGCGATGGTGGCGGCGAACTCCTCCCAGGCCGCCTCGTCCCAGGTGCCCCGGCCGAACTCGCGGCAGGCGTCGTGGGCGAGGGCGCGGAAGGCGTCGTCGTCGAGCTCCTCGAGCGAGGTGGCGACGATCCGGCACCCGGGCACCAGCCCGGCCCGGTTGAGGTGGAGCAGGCCGGGGAGCAGCTTGCGCCGGGCCAGGTCGCCGGTGCCGCCGAAGAGCACGACGACGTGGCTGCGCAGCGGTGACATCAGCGAGGTGCGGATGTCGTGCGGTTCGCTGTTGGTCTGCGTCACGTCGCCCCCCCCGAGCGGTCGGGGGCGACGGTACGGACGGCGCGTTGCCGCCGGGTTTCCACCGCAGGTCGGGTTGCGCGCGACGGGCGGGGGGCGAGAGCGGGTGACGGGAATCGAACCCGCATCTTCAGCTTGGAAGGCTGAAGCTCTAGCCATTGAGCTACACCCGCGGGAGCGCCCACCGTACCGGGCGGCGCGGGCCCGACCCGAACGGGAGGGGCCGCGTCAGGGGTTCAGCGTGACCCGGACGTCGCTGTCGCTCACGTACTGGATCGTGCCGTTCTCGAAGCGCTGGAACCGGCCGCCGGGCGTGCCGCGGGGGTCGAGCTCGGAGGTGGGGTACCCGAGCGCGCCGGTGGGCCCGCCCTCGTCGAGGTACGTGGTGAGCACGGCGCCGTGGACCTCGAAGGCCGAGGTGGTGGACGAGTCGTAGATGCGGCCCCGCTCGAAGGTGGCGTAGGTGCCGCGCCCGTCGCCCACGGGCGTGGGCTCGGAGGTGGGGTACCGCAGGTAGCCGGTGACGCCGCCGTTGTCGGCGTAGCGGCTGAGGATGTCGCCCCACAGGCCGAAGGCGCCGGTGGTGGGCGTGTAGAACACCAGCCCCTTCTCGAACCACTGGATCTTGCCGCGGCCGTCGCCGGCGGGGACGAGGTCGTTGGCGGGGTAGCCGAGGGGGCCGTAGACGCCCTGGATCTGCTCGTGCTTGGTGAACACGGCGCCGTGGATCTCGATGACCGTGCCCTCGCGCACGTAGATCCGCCCGCCGGCGTAGTTCTGGTAGCGGCTGCGCTTGTCGCCCGAGGTGCGGACCGCAGCGGTGGGGTAGCCGAGGATGCCGTGGACGCCGCCCAGGCCCTCGTGCTTGGCGAAGTACGGCGCCGGCACGGTGAACGTGCCCGCCGAGCCGAGGTAGTAGATCCGCCCGTTCTCGAAGTTGGAGTAGCGGCTCTTGCCGTCCGAGGAGCTGCGGGTGTCGGAGGTGGGGTACTTCAGGACGCCGTTGACGCCCGCCTGCTTGGCGAACTCGTCGAGGATCGCCCCGTGCACCTCGTGGGCGCCGGTGGTGGACGTCCAGTAGATGTTGCCGTTCTGGTAGCGGGCGACGCGGCCGCGCCGATCGCTGTTGGCCTTCTCGGGCGAGGTCACGGCGCCGAGGAAGCCGCTCGCGCCGCCGAGCTCGGCGTACTTCTTGGCGATGGGGCTGCCGCAGTCGGTGGTGAGGCAGGGGGAGCCGTGGTTGACCGTGCGGTTGTCGGTGGCCGAGCTGGTGGTGCAGCTCGGGTCGTACTTCCACGGCGGGGTGCACGTGGCCACGCGGCACACCACCGGGCCGTAGCACGAGATCTCGAGGTGGCACTGGCCGTAGCGGAACTGGTTGCAGCAGGTGCGGCGCCCGTCGCAGCTGTCGCCGGCGCAGCGGCACGAGCACTGCGTGGGGCACGTGGCGTTGCAGTCGATGATGTAGCGGGCGGCGCCGCAGCAGTACGCCGCGTTGTCGGCCTTCCACCAGCCGGCCACGAAGGTGTTGGGCGGGCAGGTGTTGGAGCCGCCGTTGACCGTGCAGCAGAAGGCGGTCCAGCCGTCGGAGCAGGTGCCGCAGAGGTAGCCGTAGGCCGTGCCGGGCTTGAGCAGGAAGTCGATCGGGCCGACCGCGAGCGCCGAGCCGACCAGCGCCGTGCGGGTGAGGAACGAGCGGCGGCTGCTGCGGCCGCTGATCATGGCGCTGGCCCGGTGGGCGAGGCGCTGGGAGAAGGTCGCCCCGGCGAGCGGGTCGTGGTTCACCGGGTCGCGGTGGATGCCCTCGTCGGCGAGGTCGACCGCCTCGGTCGGGCCCCGGCGGGCGGCACGGGGGCGTCGGGGGAGCGCGACGGTCATCGGGGCGAGATCCTCGTGGCGGAGAGGGTGGCGTTGGCGCCGGGCAGGACCCGGGTGGCGGCCGACTGGCGGCCGAGCACGGTGTAGAGGCAGAAGGCGCGGTTGGCCTCGGTGAAGAAGACCTGGCAGCCGGCCTGGTTGGGCAGGGTGCGCTGGAGGGCGGACGCCGAGAACATGTTCGGGGTGAGCTCGGTGGGCAGGCCCTGGCGAGAGAACAGCGGGGTGCCGACGCACTCGGGGCCGTACTCGAAGAGCACGACGAGCACGTGGCGCTCGTCCATCACGTCGACGGCACCGGACCCGAAGTCGCCCCGGTCCTCGGGCAGGGCGAAGTTCGCCAGGTGCACGATCGGGTGCGGGATCTCGTCGGGGTCGCCGATCGAGCGGCTGCTGGTGCCGGCGGCCGGGGTGGTGCGCACGCCGATGCGCCCCTCCCAGCCCGTGGGGAGGTCGGTCTCGATGCCGTGGGCCTGGAGCTTCATGACCGCTCCATCATCGCGGAAACGGACGGGCCGTCGCGGCCCGGTCGGAGCGCGTCACCCGTGGGGGTGGTCGTGATCGTGGTCGTGGCCGTGGTCGGTGGCGCTCGCCTCCGTGCCCGCCTCGGTGGCCTGACCCTCGACGGCGTAGAGGCTCGGGTCGCCGGGGCGGACGCCCGCCGCCCACAGCTCGCGATCGATGCGCTCCTCGCGGGCCTGGTCGGCGTCGGGCTTGGCCACCTGCTGGTCGGCCAGGGCCGTGGCGAGGCCGGCGTCGACGGTGGCCTGGCTGAGCAGCGAGCGCACCTGCTCCCAGTC
>JAGQSL010000117.1 GCA_020439525.1 Acidimicrobiales bacterium
GGTACTCGAGCATGTAGCCGTAGCCCCCGTGGAGCTGCACGCAGGCGTCGACCACCCGCTTCTGGAGCTCCGTGCACCACCACTTGGCCTCGGCGGCCTCCTCGGCGGTCAACGTGCCCTCGCCGAGGGCCTCGACGCAGCGGTCCACGAACACGCGGGCGATGTCGATCTCGGTCTTCATCTCGGCGAGCTTGAACCGGCTGTGCTGGAACGAGCCGACCGGCTGGCCGAACGCGGTGCGCTCCTTCACGTAGTCCAAGGTCCAACCCAGCGCCGCCTCGGCCGCGGCGACGGCCGCCAGCGCGATCGACAGGCGCTCTTGGGGCAGGTTGTGCACCAGGTGCACGAAGCCCTGGCCCTCGGTGCCGAGCAGGTTGTCCACGGGGACCTCGACGTCGGTGAAGAACAGCTCAGCGGTGTCCTGGCTGTGCAGCCCCACCTTCTCCAGGTTGCGGCCCCGCTCGAAGCCGTTCATGCCGCGCTCGAGCACCATCAGGCTCATGCCCTTGTGGCGCTGGCTCGGGTCGGTCTTGACCGCGGTGATCACCAGATCCGCGTTGATGCCGTTGGTGATGAAGGTCTTCGAGCCGTTCACCACGTAGCGGTCGCCGTCGCGGATGGCGGTGGTGGCCATCGACGCGAGGTCCGAGCCGATCCCGGGCTCGGTCATGGCGATCGCGGTGATCAGCTCCCCCGAGCAGATGCCCGGCAGCCAGCGCTGCTTCTGCGCCTCGGTGGCGAGCGACAGGAAGTACGGGATGCAGATGTCGTTGTGGAGCGTGATCCCGAGGCCGGCGGCGCCCGTACCCGAGCGCTGCACCTCCTCGCCGACGATGGCGTTGAAGCGGAAGTCGGTCGCCCCGCCGCCCCCGTGGGCCGCGGGCACGTCCATGCCCAAGAAGCCCGACGCACCGGCGGCGGTGAACAGCTCGCGGGGCACGATGCCCGCCCGCTCCCACTCGAGGTGGTGGGGGACGATCTCCTTCTCGACGAACTGCCGGAAGGCCGCCCGGAACATCTCGTGCTCGTCGTCGTACAGCGTGCGCTCCATCGGCCCATCCTGCCAGTCGGCGCGACACTGATGGCCATGGCCGTCGTCGTCCGCCGTCTCGAGCCCGCCGACCGTCCCGCCTGGTCCGAGCTGTGGTCGGGCTACCTGGCGTTCTACGAGACCGTCCTCGACGCGGAGGTCACCGAGCGGACCTGGGGGCGCCTGCTCGATCCCGACGAGCCGATGGGTGCCCTCGTGGCCGTGGTCCCGGCGGCCGACGAGGTCGTCGGGCTGGCCCACCACGTGCTGCACCGCTCCACGTGGTCGCCCACGTCGTACTGCTACTTGGAAGACCTGTTCGTGGCACCCGCCCACCGAGGCGCCGGCGTGGCCCGGGCCCTGATCGAGGCCACGGCGGACGCCGGCGCAGCGGCGGGGGCCACGAAGCTCTACTGGCAGACGCATCGCACCAACGAGCGGGCCCGGCGGCTCTACGACCACGTCGCGCACCACGACGGGTTCCTCGTGTACGAGCGCGACCTGGCCTGAGCGCGCGCGTCAGCGGGTGTCGCCGCCCGTCCCGATCACGGCGTGGGCGGCGGCGAGGCGGGCGACCGGAACGCGGTAGGGCGAGCACGACACGTAGTCGAAGCCGGCCGAGGCGAAGAAGGCGATCGACGCCGGCTCCCCGCCGTGCTCGCCGCACACGCCGATGGGCAGGCGGCGCTTGGCGGCGCGAGCGCCCTCGACGGCCGATCGGATCAGGCGCCCCACGCCGTCGACGTCGATCGACTCGAACGGGTCGCGCGGGAGCAGCCCCTGGGCCACGTAGCGGGGCATCATCTTGGCCTCGACGTCGTCGCGGCTGAACCCGAAGGTCATCTGCGTGAGGTCGTTGGTGCCGAAGCTGAAGAACTCGCCAACCTCGGCGATTTCTCCCGCCATCAGCGCGGCGCGCGGCAGTTCGATCATCGTGCCGACAAGATAGTCCACCGAGCAGCCCGTATCCGCGAACACCTGCT
>JAGQSL010000476.1 GCA_020439525.1 Acidimicrobiales bacterium
CTGCCGCGACTGGGATCGGGTGGCGACGCTGTTCCTCCCGGACGCGACCGTCGAGCTCGACCTGGTGACCCGGCCCGGCCGGACGCTGCGCGGGCCCGAGGAGATCGTCGGGTTCATCGGCCCGGCGGTCGACGACTTCGACTTCTTCGAGTTCGCCATCGTCAACAGCCACCACGACCTCTGGCCCGGCGGGGACCGCGACGCGGCCCACGGGCGGATCTTCATGTGCGAGCTGCGCGTGCGCCGCGGCGAGCGCGAGCGGAGCGACGCCTTCGGCCGCTACGAGGACACGTACCGCCGCACGCCCGACGGCTGGCGGATCGCCGCCCGCCGCTACCGCTCGATCGCCCGCTTCCCGGAGGGTGTGGTCTTCCCGCTGGACGGCTGACGCCCGGGGCGGCTCAGACCGTGTCGGGGTCGATGCCCAGGTCGGTGGCGGCCTCGTCGAGCATCCGCACCAGCCCGTACGCCTCCTGGCGCAGGCCGAGCGCCCGGCCCGCCGCGAGGCGCTCCCGGGCGAGGTCGCCGTCACCGCGGGCGTCGGCGATCAGCGCCTCGGCGAGGTAGGTCGACGTCTCGCCCCACCGCTCGGCCCGGGAGTCGATGAACGCGCGCGATGCCGTGGCGAAGCTCTCGGCCTCGTCGATCCGCCCCTGCTGGGCGAGCAGGATCGCCATGGACGCCTCGAAGGCGTGCATGCCCGAGCAGCCACCGACGCCGAGGTAGCGGTCCCGTCCTCCGGTGAACAGCTCGATGCCGTCGTCCACCTGGCCCTTCCAGGTGGCGAGCAGGCCGCTGTGCATGCGGAGCTGGCCGCCCCAGAAGCCGAACTGGAGGTTCGGGTCGGCGATCCGCCCCAGCCGCTCGAAGTGCTCGACGTGCTCCCACGCGTGGAACGGGATGAAGGTCGTCATGGCGAAGCCGCACACCGAGGCCCGACCCACCGGGTCGGGGATGACCTCGTGGAGGTCCTCGTAGCCCTTGACCACCTCGTCGATGCTGAGCGACCCGTGCATCAGGTGGTTGTCGAGCCAGAACGTGAACGAGACGAGGAACTTCTCGGCCCCGAAGTGGTCGGGGGGCAGCGGCACGCCGTCGAGGAGGTCGAGCCCGCGATCGAGGCACCGAACCGCCTCGCCGATGCGGCCGGCGCCCCAGTTCCACACGCCCATCACCTGGTGCGCGGCGGCCCGCACGTCGGCGCGCTCGTGACCGACGTAGAGGTCGAAGAACTCCCGCGCCTTGGGCCCCGCCTCGTCCACCCGGGCGGCGGTCGCCAGCGCCGACCAGCGGTACCAGGAGAGCCGGATGTGCAGGTCGGTGTCCCCCTCGTCGAGCGCCAGGTCGATCGCTCGCTGCACGAGCGCGGCGTCGGCGCCCTGGAAGTAGCGGCTGATCTGGCTCATCTCGAGGAGCGCGACGAGGGTCCGCAGCTCGGCCGCGCGCTCCTCGGGGCCGGTGCCCAAGCCCTGGCGCAGGCGCACGGCGCGCAGCAGCAGCTCCTCGGCGGCGGCGTAGGCGACGCGGCTGGCGGCGACCTCGGCGGCCGCCTCCAGGGCGTCGGCCGCCCGGGC
>JAGQSL010000118.1:0-9862 GCA_020439525.1 Acidimicrobiales bacterium
CCCGCCGTGGTGACCGGGCCCGGCACCGTGTTGTTGGTCGTCTCCCCGTCGCCCATCTGGCCGTCGTCGCCGATGCCCCAGCACGCCAGCACGTCGTCGGTGGTGGTGACGCAGGTGCTGTAGCGGCCGGTGGTCACGGCATCGATCGACTTGCCCTCCAGCACGGTGCCGGCCGTCGTCGGGCTCTGCACCTTCGTCGCCACCCCGGTCGTGCCGTTGCCCAGCGCGCCGGAGAAGCTCGATCCGGCGCACCCGACGGTCCCGTCGGCGCCGAGCAGGCACGTGTTGAACGATCCGGCGCTCACCTCGGCGACGGTGGTCCCGGCGAGCGGCGTGCCCGAGAGGTCCACGTCGGTCGGCACCGTCTGGTCGCCGACGGCGCCGTTGGCCAGCTGGCCGACCGACCCGAGGCCCCAGCACGCCACCGCCCCACCCGCGGTGCGGGCGCAGATGTGCTGGTACTGGCTCGACAGGGCGACGATGTTGGCGCCGTCCAGCACCGAGCCGGTCTCGGTCACGGCGACCGGCACGAGGCTGTCGTCGTTGGAGCCGATGCCGAGCTGGCCCTCGGAGTTGTCGCCCCAGCAGGCCACGACGTCGTCGGTCGTCAGCGCGCAGGTGAACTCCCGGCCGGCCGCGACCCGCTCGATGTCCTTCCCCTGGAGCGGGGTGCCGGCGACCGCCACCGCGACGGGCACGAAGCTCGCCGTCGTGGTGCCGGTGCCGAGCTCGCCCGACGCGTTGGTACCCCAGCAGTACAGGTCACGGGCGCCGTCGATGCCGCAGGCGTGGGTGTAGCCCACCGCCAGCCGGCTCAGTTCGTCCAGGTCGATCCCCGAACCGGTCGCGCCGGGCGGCGGCGCCGCCGTCGCCGCCGAGGACGTGGCCAACCCCACCGCCAGGAGTGCCGCCGCGAGGAGGCCTCGCAGGAGCCGGACGCGATGGTGGGTGGTCATGGGGGAGCCCTTCGGTCGTCGACGCTGGCGCGGCGCCACGCCCCGGCCGGTGCGCGGCGACGACCGACCCGGCCCTGCGTCACCTTCGAGGGTGACGCAGGTGCAACCCCGCGGCGGAGAACCTAGGACACCCGCCGCGGGCGTGCTCGGGACGCCCGGCGATCGGCCGCCGTGCCCACGCCGGCGCGGCGATGCTTCGCCCGATCGCCGCCCGACGTTCACCCGGCGGCGGGGGTGCGTTCGCCTGGCTCCGGTACACCACGGGCCATGCACCGGCCCCGCCTTCGCACCCTCGCCGCCCTGACCGCCGTCGCCGCGGCCAGCGCCCTCCCGCTCGCCCTCGCCACCCCCGCCCAGGCCGCCGGCCCGGGCCAGGTGGTGATCACCGAGTGGATGTACAGCCCGGGCTCGAGCGCCACCGAGTTCGTCGAGGTCTCCAACATCGGCGGCACGTCCGTCGACCTGGCGACCTACTCGTTCGACGACGACAGCCGGACGCCGGGCACGTTCTCGCTGGCTGCCCTGGGCACGCTGGCCCCGGGCCAGTCGGGCCTCGTCATCGAGGGCACCGCCGCCGCCTTCCGCGCCGAGTGGGGCCTGGCGCCGACCGTCCCGATCGCCGAGGGCAACACCGCCAACCTCGGGCGTGGCGACGAGATCAACCTCTTCGACGGCACCACGCTCGCCGACCGGCTCACCTACGGCGACCAGACCTTCGCCGGCACGATCCGGACGCAGGGCGCCTCGGGCGTGCCCACCAGCTGCCTCGGGCTCGGCGCCAACAACGTCGGCTTGTGGGCGCTGTCGACGGTCGGCGACGGACGAGGCTCGGTGGCATCGACCTCGGGCGACGTGGCGTCGCCCGGCACCACGCCGCTCGGCACCTGCGGCCCGGTCACGATCGTCGGCGGCGACGGCACCGGCAACCCGAACACCCTGCCCTGCCAGCCCGAAGCCGCCAGCGGCACCGGGCCGGTGGCGGCCGGCGCCGAGCCCTGGCCCGGCGGCTCGACGGTGGCCGTCGGCGACCAGGCCTGCGCGTTCAAGACGACCACCGGCCCCGAGGGGCGTGACATCAGCGGCCTGGTGTTCGACCCGAGCGACCCGGGCGTCCTGTGGGCGGTCAAGAACAAGAGCTGGATCTTCCGCCTCGTGGAGCAGGGCGGCATCTGGGTGCCCGACCCGGCCGACGGCTGGGGCGCCGGCAAGCAGATCACCTTCCCCGGCGGCACCGGCCAGCCCGACTCGGAGGGCCTCACCGTCGGCCCCGACGGCGCGCTGTACGTCACCACCGAGCGCGACAACGCCGCCAACACCTTCGCCCTGAACTCGGTGCTGCGCTACGACCCCACCGTCGCCGGCTCGACGCTCGAGCCCACCCAGCAGTGGGACCTGACCGCCGACTTCCCGGAGCTGGTGGTGCCCGGCGGCGACAAGACCAAGGCCAACCTCGGCTTCGAGGGCATCACCTTCGTGCCCGACGCCTACCTGGTCGCCAACGCCTTCGTCGACCAGTCGACCGGCGCCGCCTACGACCCGGCCGCCTACCCGGGCCACGGCACCGGCCTGTTCTTCGCCGCCCTGGAGAACGACGGGAAGCTCTACGCCTACGCCCTCGCCGGCGACGGCTCGCACCACCGGGTGGCGGTGGTCGACACTGGCATGGGCCACGTGATGGACGTCCAGTTCGATGCCGACCTCCAGCGCATCTGGGCGCTGTGCGACAACACCTGCTCGGTCTCGTCGACCGTCCTCGGCATGGACGCCGCCGGGGCCCTGGTGCCCGACGCGGTGTACGGGCGCCCTGCGGCGCTCCCGAACGTGAACATCGAGGGCTTCGCCGTCGCCCCCACCGCCACGTGCGCCGACGGCGTGCGCCAGGCGGTGTGGTCCGACGACGGCCTCTCGGGCGCGGGCTTCGAGGGCCACGCCCTCTACCGTGGCACGGTGTCGTGCGACCTCGACCTCGGCCCGCAGGGGCCCGAGCCGACGATCGTGCCAGGGTCGGCCACCGTCGTCGAGGGCGACACCGGCACCGCCACGCTCGAGATCCCGGTGACGCTGTCGAAGGCGTGGGACCAGCCGGTCAGCGCCTCGTGGGCCACCGGCGTCGCCGGCGGCAAGGCTCCGGCCGGCCAGGCCACGCCCGGTACGGACTACGACGCCGCCTCGGGCACCGTCACCTTCGCCCCCGGCGACACCGAGGCGACCGTCGCCATCACCGTCCACGGGGACGCCACGTTCGAGGCCGACGAGTACCTGCTCGCCTTCTTCAGCGAGCCGGTGAACGGCCACCTCGGCGGGTTCCTCGGCCTCGGCTTCGGCGGCATCCTCGACGACGATCGGACCATCACGATCGTGCCCGGCTCGGCCACGGTGGGCGAGGGCGACGCCACCACGCTGCGCATCCCGATCACGCTCGACCACGAGTCGCGCAAGACCGTCACCGCCGAGTGGGCGACCGGCTTCGCCGACGGCGCCCCCGCCGGCCAGGCCACCCCCGATGCGGACTACGTGGCGGCGTCGGGCACCGTGACCTTCGCCCCCGGCGAGACCGTCGCCTACGTGGAGATCGCGGTCACCGACGACCTCGACGTCGAGGGCGACGAGTACCTCGTCGTGTTCGTGAACACCCCGACCAACGCCCGCATGGGCGGGTTCTTCGGCCTCGGCTTCGGCGGCATCGCCGACGACGACGCCCCCGCCACCTGACCGGCAGCCCTACCCGGCCCGCCCGGCCCGCTGCGTCGTGGCCACGGCCTCGGCCAGCGCGCCGGTCGGGTCGCCGGGGCGGGGGTCGGCCCGCCACGCCACGTGCTGGTCGGGGCGCACCAGCAGCGCGCCGCCCGCGGCGAGGCCGCAGCGCTCGAGCCACGACCGGTCCGGCGCGCCGTCGCCGACCAAGGGCACGTGGCGCACCGAGCCCGGCGCGTCGGCGCACGCCTTCGCCCAGGCCTCGTGGTCGGCGGCCGAGAGCAGGGCCAGCTCGCCGCGGGGGACGAGGTCGAGCGTGGAGCGGCCGTCGGCCAGCCAGCCGTGGGGGAGGCGAGCGCCCACCTCGGCGTGGGGATCGAACGCGCGGGGATCGGTGATCGGCTCGCCGCCGTACACGTAGCCGAGCTGGAGGCCGAGCATGTCGAAGTGGGTGGCCTGCTCGGCCACCGCGGCGTCGATCGCCGGGCGGCGGGCCGGATCGGCGAGCACGGCGGCCAGGTCGTCGGCCGTGCTGGTCGGGCCGAGGTCGAGCGCCTCGGCGAGCAGCAGCATCTTGAAGGCGTTGGCGGTGCTCTGGTCGCAGTTGGTGGCGGCGACGGGGCGGCGCTCGGGCTCGTAGGTGTCGAGCAGCGCCTCGGGCGCCCGCCCGTCGAGCACCGCGGCCAGCTTCCACGCCAGGTTGTGGGCGTCGGCCACCCCGGTGTTGAGGCCCATGCCGCCGGTGGGCGGGAAGCGGTGCGCGGCATCGCCCACGAGGAACGTGCGCCCGTCGCGCAGCCGCTCGGCCACCTGGGCGGTCATGTGCCAGGTGCCCGCCCCGGCGACCTCCACGGTCACGTCGGGATCGCCGATGGCGGCGAGCGCGAGGGCTCGGCACCGCTCGTCGTCGTAGTCGTCGATGGACTCGGCGGGATCGAAGGCGACCATCAGGACCCACTCCCGGTCGAGGTCGTGGGCGATGAACGAGCCGGGGCACGACGGGTCGAGCACGAAGTGCAGGACGCCGAGGCGATCGGCCACCTGCGCCCGCAGGTCGACGAGCAGGTGGATGGCGACGAAGCTCTGGATGCTCGCCGGGCCGACCATCTCGATGCCGAGCGAGCGGCGCACCGGGCTCGTCGCACCGTCGGCGGCGAGCAGGTAGGCGCTGCGGACCGTGGTCTCGGCCCCGGTGGCGACGTCGCGCACGACGGACGTGACGCCGGCGTCGTCCGGCTCGCTCGCCACCCACTCGGTGCCGTAGCGCAGGTCGACGCCGGCGCGCCCGGCCTCGTGGGCGAGGATCGGCTCGAGGCGGTGCTGGGAGATGTTGCGCAGCGGCGTCGGCGTGTGGGCCAGGCACTCGTCGCCCTGGCGCTCGAAGGGCAGCCGGCCGATCAGCTCGCCGGTGAGCGTCGTCACGAAGTTCACGTGGCCGGCGTCGGCCGGGTCCTTGGCGATGGCCTCGATCGCCGCCAGGTCCATGCCGGCCTGGCGGAAGACCTCGAGCGTCCGGGCGTTCACCACGTGGGCGGCGGGGCGGCGCTGCGGGCCGCCACGGCGCTCGACCACCAGGCACCGGTGGCCGGCGTCGACCAGCAGGCGGGCGGCGGTGAGGCCCACGGGCCCGGCGCCGACGATCAGGATGGGCACCTCGACCTCGGCGTCCACCTCAGATCAGCCCCGCGCTGCTGCCGCCGTCGAGCTGCAGGTTCTGGCCGCTGATGAAGCCGGCCTGGGCGCTGCAGAGGAAGGCGCAGGCGTCGCCCACCTCCTCGGGGCGACCGAGCCGGCCCGCCGCGACCGTCGTGGCCATGTGGGCGTAGGCCTCCTCGACGGTGATGCCGGCGAGGCCGGCGTGCAGCTCGGCCATCTGGCGCTGGCGACCGGTGTCGATCCGCTCGGGCAGCAGATTGTTGATCGTGACGTTCGCCGAGGCCACGTCCTTCGACAGCGCCTTGGCCACCGAGGTGAGCCCGGTGCGGGCCCCGGTGGAGAGCCCCATGGGCGAGAGCGGCGTCTTCACCATCGCCGAGGTGATGTTGACGATCCGACCGAACCGCCGCTCGACCATGCCGGGGAGCGCGCGCCGGATCAGATCGAGCGGAGCGAGCATGTTGGCGTCGAGCGCCGCGATCCACGCGGCGCGGTCCCAGTCGGCGAAGCGGCCGGGAGGGGGACCGCCGTTGTTGGTGACGAGGATGTCGGGCGCCGGGCACGCGTCGAGCAGGGCGTCTCGGGTGGCCGGATCGCCGACGTCGCCTGCGACCGTGCGGACGGTCGCGCCGTGGCGCTCGACGAGCGCGGCAGCCGCGTCGGCCAGGCCGGCCTCGTCGCGTGCGTTGAGGGTGACCGCCACGCCCTCGCGGGCGAGCGCGTCGGCGCAGGCGAAGCCGAGGCCCCGGCTGGAGGCGGCGACGATGGCGGTGCGACCGGCGATGTCGAGGTCCACGGCTCAGGCCTCCCCGTCGGTGGCGAGCCGGGCGGCGAAGGCGGTGCGCCAGTCGGCGAAGGGCTGCGACCCGTCCCGGTCGGCCACCTTGGCCTCGAGGTCGGCGAGCAGCTCGTCGTCCGTCATGGACAGGTCGAGGGGGTCGGCGAAGGGTTGGGCGACGTGGAACGGGGTGTCGACGAACACCTCGAGCCCGTTGCCCTCCGGATCGGGGAAGTACAGCGACCAGGCGTTGCCGTGGCAGATCGGGATCACCCCCTCGACCTGCGCCGCCTCCAGGCGCCGGCCGACCTGGCGCAGCTGGTCGAGCGTGGCGGTGCGGAAGGCGAGGTGGTCGGCCAGCACGAAGCTCGCCGGGCGGGCGTCGTCGTCTCGGACCAGCACGATCTGGTGGTGGGCGGCCGGGTCCTGCGAGAGGAAGACCATGTCGTCGAGGCCCGGTGCCGGCGCGCCCCGATCGGTGACGTGGAACCCGAGCACGTCGACGTAGAAGGCGACCATCGCCTCGAGGTCGCGGACGGCGAGGGTGGTGTGGGCGAGGACGAGCGAGGGCGTCGGGGTCATGGCTGACAATCTCTCCAATATTGGAGAGATTGTCAACGTATGGTACGGTCTCGGCCATGGCGAGCCCGACCGCCGAGCCGGTCCTCACCCGCGGCCACAAGAAGAAGGCCCGCACCCGCCGCCTCCTGCTCGACACGGCCCTCGAGGTCCTGGCCGAGCAGGGCGAGGGCTTCGCCGTGGCCGACCTCGCGGCGCGCGCCGGCATGTCGCACGGCACCTTCTACAACCACTTCGCCGACCGCGAGGAGCTGATCGCGGCGCTCGCCCCCGAGGTGGTGGCCGCCTTCGCCGCCCAGGCGGCGGCCGAGGTCGACGAGCCCGATCCCGCCCGGCGCTTCGCCGCCATCTCGGCCCGGGTCCTGGCCCGGGCGGCCGAGGCCCCGGAGATGGTCCGGGTCGCCCTGCGGCTCGAAGCCGTGCAGCAGGCGCTCATCGCCGAAGGCAGCTTCGCCCCCCTGCGCGACGACCTGGCGTCCGGCCACGCGTCGGGGGCCTTCGCCGAGCCGCCCACCGCGGCCACGCTCGACGTCGTGGTGGGGTCGCTGCTGATCGCGGCGCGGCGCATCGTCGACGGCGAGCGCGGTGCCGCCTACCGCGAGGGCGTGCTGCGGCACCTCCTGCGCTCGCTCGGCGTGGGCGACGACGCCGAGGCCATCGCGGCCGAGGCCGTGGCGGCCGCCGGGCCGCCGACCTGAGCGCGGCGGTCGTCGCTCAGCGCAGGCGATCCGCCCGCCGGCGGTGGCGCCACCAGTCGGCCACCATGGCGGGCAGCTGCCCCACGCGCTGCCCGTACGCCCGCACCAGCGATGCGGTGCCGGACCCCGCACCCGTGGCCCGGCGCACCTGGGCGGGGCTCGCCTTCGCCGCGACGACCTGGAACCCATGTCGGACGCCACCCCCGCGCAGGCGCAGCTCGAGGCGGGCGAGCGATGGCGCGTGGCGGCGGTGCTGCTGGACCAGGCTCCGCGGGGCGACCGTGTCGAGCCCGAGCTCGGCGGCGAGCGCGGCGCCGCCCGGCACGAGCGCGAGCAGCGAGCCCATCTCGGCCGCGATCTCCCAGCGGCGCGCGAGCGCCGCCGCCTCGTCCCACACCGGTCGCTCGACGCGGGCGATCGCTCGCTCCAGGTCGGTCCAGGCCCGGCTCCCCGGCTGGTCCTTGGCCTGGAGGTGCAGCACGACGTGCAGGGCGCGCACCCGGGCGGAGGGCACCGCCACGATCGTGCCGGCGAGGTCGAGCTGGACGTGGTCGCGCCAGACCTCCTGCCAGACGTCGCCCTCGACGACGTGCTCGGTGTGGTGGAGGCAGCGGTGCAGGTCGACCGTCGCGCCGTCACGGCGGCGGAACCAGGTCTGGGCGTGGGGCTCGGCGCCGCCGGGAAGCGGCACCTGCGGGGCGACCGACGCGACCGGCTCGTAGCCGAGGCCCCGAAGCACGCCATCGGCCGCCGCCCGATCCTCGGGCGCGACCAGGAGGTCCACGTCGCCGTATCCCCGCTCATCGGCGCGGTCGTAGAGCCAGCGGGCGACGGCCGGACCCTTCAGGAGCACGGCATCGATCCCGGCGGCGGCGAGCGCCCCGATCGACTCGACCGCCTGGTGGTCGACCATGAGGCGCCGACCCGCCGCGGCGATGCGGTCCTCCGTGGCGCGTCGCCCCTCGCTCGTCACGGCACCACCATCGCACCTCCCCGTGGCCGGGGGCCGGTTCGCTAGGTTTCCCGGTTCCGCAGCGGCACGAGGATGGGGACGATGGCAGGCGGTCTGGTCGGGTTGTTCGACGATGTGGCGGCCATCGCCAAGCTGGCGGCCGCCTCCATCGACGACGTGGGCGCGGCCGCCGGCAAGGCGAGCGTGAAGGCGGCTGGCGTGGTGGTCGACGACACGGCCGTCACCCCGGCCTACGTGCGCGGCCTGGCCGCCGACCGGGAGCTCCCGATCATCCAGCGGATCGCGCTGGGGTCCCTGCGCAACAAGCTGCTGCTCATCTTGCCGGTGGCCCTGCTGCTCAGCGCGGTCGCACCCACGGTGGTCGAGGTCATCTTGATGTTCGGCGGCTGCTTCCTCGCCTACGAGGGCGCCCACAAGGTGGTCCACGCCCTGCGCCACGACGACCACGACCACGACGAGCCGGTGGTCGAGCAGGGCCCCGAGGCCGAGGCGACGACCATCGCCGGGGCCATCCGCACCGACTTCATCCTCTCGGCCGAGATCATGGTGATCTCCCTCAAGGAGGTGATCGACGAGCCGCTGGTCTCGCGCGGGATCATCCTGGCCATCGTCGGTGTGCTCATCACCGTCGTCGTCTACGGCGTGGTGGCGCTCATCGTGAAGATGGACGACGTCGGGCTGAAGCTGGCCCAGCGCGAGTCGCCCCGCTCGCAGCGCACGGGTCGGGCCCTGGTGGCCGCGATGCCCAAGGTGCTCGCCTGGCTGGCGGTCATCGGCACCGCAGCGATGCTCTGGGTGGGCGGTCACATCATCCTCGTGGGGTTCGACGAGCTGGGGTTGCACTGGCCCTACGAGCAGGTGCACCACCTCGAGGAGCAGGTGCACCACGTCGGCGGCGTCGGCGGGGTGCTCGCCTGGCTCGTGAACACGGCGATCTCGGCCGTGGTGGGCTTCCTCGTGGGCTTCGCCATCGTCTCGGTGGTCGAGCGGCTGCCGTTCGGCAAGGCTGGCGACGCGGCGTCGGCCGCCCACTAGCGCGAGGAGGGGTCGTGGTCGCCGTCCTGCACACGTTCACCACCGGCTGGCTCACCACCGACCGGGCCGGGCTCATCGAGGGCGGCGAGGGTCGGGTGCGGATCCCGGTCGTGTCGCACCTCATCGAGCACCCCCGGGGGCGCGTCGCGTTCGACACCGGCCTGCACCACGACCTGCGCGCCGACCCCGAGGGGCGCATCGGCTTCCTCGCCCAGCTGTTCGACGTCGAGCTGGCCGAGGGGACGGCGATCGACGAGCGCGTCGGCGCCCTCGCCGGCGACGTGGACCTGATCGTGAACTCGCACCTCCACTTCGACCACTGCGGCGGCAACGCCCACCTCGGCGACGTGCCGTTCGTGGTGCAGCGCGCCGAGTGGGACGCCGCCCACGGCGGCGATCCGACCGCCGGCTACGTGGACGCCGACGTGGCGGTGGGCCAAGACGTGCGCCTCGTCGACGGCGAGCACGACGTCTTCGGCGACGGCACCGTGGT
>JAGQSL010000118.1:9914-19651 GCA_020439525.1 Acidimicrobiales bacterium
GGTGCTGCTCACCGGCGACGCCTGCTACTTCCGCGAGTCGCTCGTGACCGGGCGCCTCCCCCTGTTCGGCTTCGATGCCGACGAGCAGCACCGGTCGCTCGATCGGCTGCGCGACCTCGAGCGCACCGGCTGCGAGCTGCTCTTCGGCCACGATCCCGACCAGGTGGCCGACGACCGCGTGCAGACCCGCGGCGCTCGCTGACCGGCGCCCGCTCAGCCCTGGGCGCGCCGGCCCTCGGCCGCGGCGGCGACGATCTTGGCGATGCGCGCCGTGGCGGTCTCGGGCTTCGCCGCCGTCACGATCCAGTGCAGCATCTGCTTGCGGGGCGAGGCGGGGAACCCGTCCCACGCCGCCCTCGCGGCGGGCACGGCGTCGAGCGCGGCGGTGAGCTCGGCCGGCTCGATGAGGTCCTCGACCGAATCCAGGATCGTCCACCACCCGTTGGCCTGGGCGACCTCGACCGAGCGGCGACCGGCGTCGGCCAGCAGCCCGGCGGCGTCGAGCTCGGCGATCCGGCGGCGGTTGAGGCGGGTCCAGGTGCTCTTGGGACGGCGGGGCGTGATGAGCTGCAGGCCCCGGTCGTCGTCGAAGGTGTTGACGGTCGAGTCGATCCAGCCGAAGCACAGGGCCTCGAGCACGACCTCCTCGTAGGGCACCGTGTCGCGACCCGTGCGCGAGCGCCAGGTGGCGACCCAGACGCCGCGGGCCGATGCGTGGTTCGCCTCGAGCCAGGACCGCCAGGCCGCCCGGTCGGCGGGGTGGTAGATCGGGTAGTCGAACTTCCAGGTGGCGGGGTGGCTCGACGCGGTGGGCGGGACCGTCACCCGCACCCGCAGCCGCCGCCGCAGCACCCGCCGCCGGTCGGGGCCGGGGCCGGCGCGGGCCCGCCGCCGACGCCGGCGGTCACCCGGGCGACCCCGAAGGTGGAGAGCAGGCGCTTCACCTCGGCGTGGCCGTTGGGGCAGCAGGCCTCGTCGGCGGTGGCGAACGACGTGCGCTGCTCGAAGCGCTCGTCGCAGGCCAGGCAGCGGTACTCGTAGGTCGGCACGGCCGCCAGGCTAGGGCGGGGCGACGGGTGCTGGGTAGGGTCCGACGCCATGAGCAAGACCAACCCGGGCAACTTCTTCGAGGACTTCGAGCTGGGCCAGGTGATCGAGCACGCCACGCCGCGCACGATCACCGAGGGCGACCGGGCCCTCTACGGGGCGCTGTACCCCACCCGGTTCTCGATCCCGTCGTCGGCCGCGTTCGCCGCCGCGTGCGGCCTCGCGCCGCACCCGGTCGAGGAGCTCATCGGGTTCCACATCGCGTTCGGCAAGACCGTGCCCGACGTGTCGCTCAACGCCGTCGCCAACCTCGGCTACGCCGAGCTGCGCTTCCACCGGCCGCTCGTGCCCGGCGACACCCTCCGCACCAGCTCGGAGGTCATCGGGCTCAAGGAGAACTCCAACGGCAAGACCGGCGTGGTCTACGTCCGCTCCACCGCCACCGACCAGCACGGCGCCGTCGCCATCGACTGGGCCCGCTGGGTGATGGTGCACAAGCGCGACCCCGAGGCTCCCGCGCCCGAAGCGACCGTGCCGCAGCTGGCGAAGGTCGTCGACCCCGCCGACCTGGTGATCCCCGCCGGGCTCGACTTCGCCTCGTACGACCTCGCCGCCGCCGGCGAGCCCCATCGCTTCGACGACTACGAGGTGGGCGAGAAGATCGACCACGTCGACGGCGTGACCCTCACCGACGCCGAGCACATGATGGCCACCCGCCTGTGGCAGAACACCGCCAAGGTCCACTTCAACACCGAGGCCCGTCCCGACGGCCAGCGCCTCATCTACGGCGGCCACGTCATCTCGATGGCCCGGGCGCTGTCGTTCAACGGCCTGGCCAACGCCCAGCTCATCGTCGCCATCAACGGTGGGGCCCACACGGCGCCCGCCTTCGCCGGCGACACCGTGTACGCGTGGAGCGAGGTGCTCGACAAGGCCGAGACCTCGGTGCCGTCGGTGGGTGCCCTGCGGTTGCGGCTGGTGGCCACCAAGGGCCGCGACGAGTCGATGGTGCTCAAGGGCGAGGACGGCAAGTACGCCGCCGGCGTGCTGCTCGACCTCGACCTCTGGGCGCTCTGCCCCCGCTAGGCGCCCCGGGCCGCAGCGTGCCGGGCTGACCACGCTGCGGGACCCGCTTGGCTACGCTCCCCGCCCGATGAGGCGGAACATCGACGAGACCATCGAGCGCATCCCTGCGGCGGCGCTCCACGTGCGCGGCGGCGCCATCGCGGCCGCCAACGAGCTGGCGCAGCGGATGCTGGGCGAGACCGAGGCGATGATCGGCTCGATCTTCGAGCCCGACCGCGACGCCATCGCCCAGGTGGCGGCGGCGGCCGCGGCGTCGGGTGGGGGGCCGGTCGGGCCGGTGCTGATCCGCCTCGACCCCCACCCGCCCCATCGCTTCGTCGAGGTCACCTTCGGGCCCCACCCCGACGGCGGGGCGATCGCCGTGGTGGTCGACGTGACCGAGCGCGAGCGCCTCGACGCCGCCATCGCCGAGTTCGCCACCGGCGTCTACCTCACCGACGCCTCCCTGCGCGCCACCTGGATCCCGCACCGGGTGAGCGAGTCCGTCGGCCTCCCCGTCGGACGCTTCGTCGGCACCGACGTGTACGAGCTGCTGCACCCCGACGACGTCGAGCCCACCCGACGCCTCATCGCCCGGGCCATCGAGAACCCGGGCGTCCGCTGCTCGAGCACCCTGCGGGTCCACCAGTTCGACCAGCCCGAGGTCTGGTGGCCGATCGTGGTGCACGTCATCTGGCGCGGCGACGACCCGGCGCTCGGCGGCGTGCTGGTCCGCTTCGACCTCGACCTGTCGGCCGGCCTGCACCTGCGTGGCGTCGAGGCCACCGCCCAGGGCCTGATCACCCTTGCTCCCTCCTCGGCCACCGGGGCCCTCCACCTGGGGGTGGACGGGACGCTGCTCCAGCGCTCCACCCGGGTGCGGGAGATCCTGCGACCGCTCGGCGACGACGGCGACCGGCGTTGGCTCGAGCTCCTGCGGCCCGAGCACCGCGGCGACGTGTTCGAACGGCTCGAGGCGGCGCGGGCGGGCGAGCTGCTGCCTGCGGTCGACGTGGCCTTCGGTGAAGGTCCCGTGGTGTGGGCCCGCCTCGACGTGCTCCCGTACAAGGACGCCCACGAGGAGGTCGCCGGCATGTTCGTGAACCTCCTCGACCGCACCAGCGAGCAGGTGGCCCGCGACGAGCTGGCCGCGGCGCGCGAGGAGCTGTGGCACCTCGCCAACCACGACGCCCTCACCGGTCTCGCCAACCGGCGCCAGCTCGCCGAGCGGCTCGATGCCCGGCTGCCCGCGGCGGCCGTGGTGTGCGATCTGGACCGCTTCAAGGACGTGAACGATCGCTTCGGGCACCGGGTGGGCGACGAGGTGCTGGCCGAAGCGGGGCGGCGGATCCGTGCCGCGGTGGATCCGGGAGATCTGGTGTGCCGGTTCGGCGGTGACGAGTTCGTGGTGGTCGTGGACGCGGTGGCCGATCCCGACGGCCTGGACGCGCTCGTCGCCCGGATCGCCGATCGGTTCCGCCCGCCGATCGAGGTCGAGGGCGGGGCGATCGAGGTCGGCATCAGCGTGGGCGGCGCGCTGGCCGAGCCCGGCGATGCCACCGATCCCGATGCATTGATCCTCCGCGCCGACCGGGCGATGTACCGGGCCAAGGCGGCTGGGGCCCCCTCGACGCCGCCGGGCTGATCGCGACGGGTGGCCGGCCGCGCGAGGTCAGGACGGCGCCAGGTCGACCTCGTCGCCGAGGGCGATCTCGCCGCTCGTGAGGGCGCGGAGCACGGTGCCGGCTCGTCGGCGCAGCGCGTGGCGGGCGCCGGGCGAGATGCCGTCGTCGAGCAGCTTGCAGGGCGCGGCGATGCGGACGACCTCGAGCTCCACGTCGCCGATCCGCATCCGCTCGCCTGGCCGCGTCGGGATGGCGCCGTGCGAGATGGTGATGTTGCGGCGGGTCGATCCGGGCTCGATCGCGTGGCCGAGCTCGGCGGCGGCCTCGGCCAGGTCGGCCGCGGACTGCACGGTGACGTGGCGGTGCTTGGTGCCGTGGTAGCGGTCGCCGACGATGCCCTTCCCAGCCTCGACCGCAGCGTGCTCGACCGCCTTCACGGGCAGGCGGGTGGCCGGGGCGAGGTGGATGGCGGTGACGGTGGGCGCCGACCAGCCGAGCACGAGGTCGAAGCCGTCCGCCGGCGCGACGACGCCGAAGTAGCGGTCCTCGGCGGCGCTCCAGCGGCCCTCCCACTCGGCCCGGTACGCCTCGCCCTCGCGGTCCAGCAGCTGGGCCCGGCGGATCGCCGTCGGCACCTCGAGCAGCACCCGCAGGTCGAGCAGGTCGGCCAGCTCGGGTCGGCCGCTGTAGGCGCCATCGAGGAGCACGACCTCGGCCGGGTCCAGGAGGATCGGCTCGCCGATCGGCCGCTCGTCGGCGTCCCAATCGTCGGACTCCCAGTCGAAGGGGCAGTAGCTCGCGGCCTCCCCGGCGCGCAGGGCCTCGAGCACCGGTCGCTGGGCTCGCCAGTCGATCACCGTGTCGGCCTTCTCGGCAGCGGACCGGGCGTCCCAGGTGGGGGCCGAGCCGCCGAGGTAGAAGTCGTCGCCCTCCACCACCGTCACGGTCGTCCCGTCGGCCCGGAGCGCGTCGGCCACCGTGGCGACGAGGGTCGACTTCCCCGAGCCGCTGCGGCCGTCGACCCCGACGGTGATCGGGCGGTCGGCCTCGGCGGCCAGCGCTCGGAGCCGGTGGACGAGCGGGGCGGCCAGCTCGACCGGGGAGGGTCCGCTCACTTCGGCGGGAGCGTTCGGGCGAAGGCCACGCCGCGGCCCACCCAGCGCTCGAGCTGCGCTCGGCGGGCCACCTTGGCCAGGTCGACGTCGAGCCAGCCCTTCATGGTGCGAGCGCCCATCGCCACCGGCTGCACCCCGTCGCCCACCAGCCCGGGACCGGCGTCGGGGCCCACCCGCACCATCAGCGGCCCTCGGCCGCTGGCCACCACGGCGAGGTTGCCGGCCACGAGGAACGACAGGCCGCCGAACATCTTCTGCTCGGTGACGTCGGCCTCGGCCACCAACACCTCTCGGATCCGCTCGGCCAGCCGCTCGTCGTAGGGCACGACGGCCAGGCTACGCGTGACCCCCGCCCGCGAGGCCGCCGGTTCGGGCGGTGAGCGGTTGGCGCGCTGGTGGCGCGGGTTCTGCTCACGGGTGCCGGCCGTGGTGGGTGCGAGGCGGGTTCGTGTGCGGTTTCGGTGGTGATGGCGCGAGAAGTGCTCACGGGCTGGGTGCGCACGGGTGCCGGCCGGGTGGCCGGCGGTCGGGCTACGAGTCGGTGATCGGGGCGTGGGCGAGGTAGGTGCCGTAGCCGATGTTGCCGGAGCTCAGGCCCATCCACTCCTTGAGCGTGGGCGACAGCGTGCGGCGCACATCGCGGGAGATCGAACGGTTCCAGTTGTTCTGGTGGCGGATGAACGAACGGGCGTAGAACGCGAAGGCCATGGCCCGCTCGCGATCCGCGCTGGTGTTGGCGCCGCTCGTGTGCCAGGTGCGCCCGTCCATGAGGATCACCGAACCGGCCGTGGCCTCCCACGGGAGCATCGCCGCCTTGGGGTCGTCGGGCACCTCGGCGAAGCAGGTGAAGCGGTGGCTGCCGGGCAGGTAGCGGGTGGCGCCGTTCTCCTCGTCGACATCGTCGAGGCACCAGATCGCGTTCATCGTCCAGCGGACCGTCCACGGCTCGGGCACGACGGTCGACTGGTCGTTGTGGGCGTTCATCGACCGGCTGCCGGGCAGGGCGATGTTGGCCGAGAAGTTCGAGAGGGCCGGGTCGCCGTCGAGCGCGGCGGTCACGTAGGGCACCACGACGGGGTGCTCGGCGAGGGCGGCGAAGACGGGGTCGTACTCGATCAGGTCGTAGATCCGGACGTTCTTGCCGCCCGGGTCGAGGTAGTCCATGCGCGTCGGGATGCCCCGGGCCTCGGAGGCCTCGGCGGCCCGCACCAGCGCAGCTCGAGCAGCCGCGGCCTCCTCCCGGGTGAGCACGGCGGGCAGGATCGAGAACCCATGCTCTTCGAGCTCGCCCACCACCTCCCCGACCGGTCGCGTCATGTCGAGCAGCACCCCCCGCCGCCGTCCGCATCGTCTCCCGAGGGTGCGTGGCACGGGCCCGGCGGTGAGGGCGGGACGTCCAGCGCCGGGTTGCGCTCGAAGAAGCCGAACGGGGCGAGGAGGAAGCCGGTGTACTCGGTCGGCATGACGGGCCAGTCCTCCGGGCGGGGGAAGTGGGTGATCCCGAACGAGTACCAGAGCACCACGTCCTCGCCGTCGAGGTCGCGGTCGGCGGCCGTCCACGCAGGCAGGCCGTCGCCACCGGCGCTCTGGTTGGGGAACTCGCCGGCCGCCCGGCGCTCGTCGGGGGCGTAGGGCGTGACCCACAGGTTGTGGCGGGCGAAGCCGGCCCGCTGGCCCACCGACGACTCGGGGTGGGCGAGCAGGGTGGGCGTCGACATGGTGGGGATGAGCTTGTAGCCCACCGGCCGATCGACGTGGTTGCGCTTGTCGGGGTTCACCACCCGCCAGCTCCGGCTGGTGGCCGGGTTGGTGAGCCGCTTGGCCTCCGACTCCTTGGCCAGCACGGTGGCCTTCGGGCGGAAGGCGTTGCCCCACGGCGCCTCCGGGCCCATCGGGACCACCTCGGCCTCCACCTCCTCGACCCGGTTCGCGGTGCCGTCGACGTCGAGGTCGAGCCGGGCGCAGAACAGGTGCTGGTGCACGGGCGCCACGAGGCCGGGCGCCAGCGGGCTCGAGAACGGCGTCGATTCGCCCACCCGCACGCCCTGGGTCGAGAGGATGCCGGTGAGCTTCACCTCGAGCTGGATGTTGCCGTCCAGGTAGAAGTACCAGAAGAAGCCGTACTCGTAGTTGCCGACCGTGGCGATGTGGCTGATCACGAGTCGACGGCTGCGGCGGACCTCGTGGCGGTTGGTGAGCAGGTCGACGTGCTTCCACCCGATGCCGAAGTCCTCCTCGTGCATGCAGATGGCGTTGGGCACGACCCACGGCGTGCCCTGCTCGGTGGCCATGGTGACGTCCGTGTAGTGGATCTCGCCGAGGCAGTCGCAGCCGAGCGTGAGCGACTGGGTCATGCGCCCGAGCCCCCACTCGCCGGCGTCGAAGGCGTTCTTCCAGCCCTGCACCTCGCCGGGGTCGCCGTAGGGCACGACCATCTCGGAGATCGACGCCCGGTGGAGGATCGAGCGCCGCCGCTCCGAGCCGTCGGGCGCGGTGTCGGTGTAGTGGACCTGGTGGAGCGTGAGGCCCTCGTAGGGATCCCACCCCATCCGCATCTCCCACTTCTGCCAGCGCACGAGGTTGTCCTCGACCGTGAAGCTCACGCCCTCGGGCTGGGTGATGTGGATGGGGCGCAGATCGGTGCGCAGCGGGCCTGCGTGGTCCGCGTCGTAGCGGCTGCCCTGCGGAGCGAGCGGGATCGGGTCGGTGCCCGGTGGGGCGTGGTCGATGACCTCGATGACCTCACCGGTGCCGAGGTCGGCGTGGACGATCACGCCTTCGATGGGGCGGGCGTAGCCGTTGTCGGTCTCGTCCATGCGCAGGAACGAGATGCAGCGGGCGATGCGGCGGCCCTCCTCGGCGGCGTAGCCGAAGCTGCCGGCGGGCCACGGGTCGATCTGCACGTGGGTGAGGTCGGTGATACCGCGTCGGGCGAGGGCGGCGATGTAGTCGGGGTGCTGGGTGCAGGCGACCATGACCAGGAACGACTCGCCCATGAGGAGCGTGGGCCGCTGGCCCTCGATCACCTCCCGCTGGACGATGCGCTCCTCGTCGATGCTGACGATCAGCTTCACCATCGTCAGCGCGGGCCCGGGCACGACGAGGGCCTCGACCCGGCGAGGGACCGGGTCGCCGGGCGACCACGCGGCCAGCTCGTCCTTGGTGGGCTCGACGAGGATGATGTGGACGATCGAGGCGCCGTCGGGGACCTCGCCGGCGGCGTCGAGCACCGCCTTCGCCGTGGTGACCTCCTCGGGCGTGAGCAGCGAGAGCGGGTGGGCGACGGTCATGTCGGGGGTCCTCCTGCGGGCCGGGCCGGGAGCTGCTGCCCCAGGTCGCCCAGCCGACCCCTCGTGTACTCCACGGATCCCTGCAGGAACCCGTCCAGGTCGCCGGTCTTCACCGGCGGAAGGTCGCGGAACCACCCGGGGACGAAGGTCTCCATCGCCCCGGTGTCGAGCGCGTCGAGCACCGCGCCCACGATCTCGCCCGGGTCCATCGGCTCGATGTCGGAGATCGACGGGTCGTTGTCGGGCAGGGCGAACAGCTCGGTGGCGAGCACCCCGGGCTGCACCACGTGGACGCCGATCGGGCTGCCCGCCACGCCCAGGTCGACCCGGAGGCCCTCCGCGTAGGCGGTGATGCCGGCCTTGGCCGCGGCGTACACCGCCTCGGCCGGCGGCCCGAGCCGCGCCGCCACCGAGCCGATGAACACCACGCTCCCCCCGCTCGCGTCGAGCGCGGGGAGCAGCGCCTGGGTGAGCGCGATGGGCGAGTGCAGGTCGATGCGCAGCACGTCGGCCACCTCGTCGACGCGGTGCGCCCACGCCCAGCGGCGCTTCGGGATGCCGGCGTTGTTGACCAGCAGGTCGAGCCCGCCGAGGTCGCCCACCACCTGGGTGGCGAACGCGTCCAGCCCGTCGATGTCGCCCAGGTCGACCGTCCACGACCGGCTGTCGGGCGAGTGGGCCTGGACGCGCTCGAGCACCTCGGCCAAGCGGTCGGGCCGGCGGGCGCAGATCCCGACGATCGCGCCCCGCTCGGCCAGCCCCTCGGCCAACGTGGCCCCCAGACCGGACGACGCGCCCGTCACCAGCACCCGCTTACCCGCGAGATCGAACATGTCGGCGGCCCCCGTTTCTGACACTCACGTCAGGTTAGGGGAACGGGCACCGTCGTGGGCTCGGCGCTACAGCTAGCGGGGCACCTCGAAGACGACGCGGCCGCGGACCTTGCCGGCGAGGATGTCGGGGGCGAGGGCGGGGGCGTCGGAGAGCGGGCGGGTGTCGGTGATGGCGTCGAGCTTGGCGACGTCGAGGTCGGTGGCGAGCCGGTTCCAGGCGTCGATGCGGGCGGCGAGCGGGGCCATCGCTTTGTCGATGGCGGCCGCGCAGCGCTCCTTGCCGAGTGGGCGGCCGGGCTCGGACAGGCCCGATCGATCACCTCGGTCGCTGATTCACTGGCTATGCCGGCGCTTCGGATCTGCGGGTGGGGTAGGCGGCTGACCAGGGGTTCGCGGGCGCGGTACAGGGGCTCGCAGAATCGGTGGTTCCTACGCCAATCGATTCCAGGAGCCCCTGTGGAGACCAACGCTACGCGCATGTGCGCGCTGCTCGTCGGGTTGCCCGATGTGACCGTGATCGGCGTCGCCGACGTCGAGGGTCAGCCGTTGGGGGTCCACGTCGAGACCAACGCGACCGTCGTCGGCTGTGCTGGCTGCGGGACCAGGGCATGGTCGAAGGGACGGCGCCAGGTCGAGCTGGTTGACCTGCCGGCGTTCGGGCGCGCTGTGGTGCTGGTGTGGAACAAGCGCCGGTGGTGCTGCCCCGAGGGGACGTGCGACGTGGGCACGTTCACCGAGGCCCGACCGGCGATCGCCCCGGCA
>JAGQSL010000119.1 GCA_020439525.1 Acidimicrobiales bacterium
CGGCGGCTCGGCGCCCAAGCACGTCCAGCAGTTCGAGAAGGAGGACCACCTCCGCTGGGACTCCCTGGGCGAGTTCCTCGCCCTCGCGGTCTCGCTCGAGCAGTACGCGTCGTCCACCGGCAACGCCAAGGCCCAGGTGCTGGCCGACGCCCTCGACACGGCCACCGGCCGGGTGCTCGAGGAGGGCCGATCGCCCTCGCGCAAGGTGGGCGAGCTCGACAACCGGGGCAGCCACGCCTACCTGGCCCGCTACTGGGCCGAGGCCCTCGCCGCCCAGGACGACGACCCTGCGCTGGCGGCCGCCTTCGCGCCGGTGGCCGAGGCGCTGCGCGCCGCCGAGGGCGAGATCGTCGCCGAGCTCGAAGCCGTGCAGGGCGAGCCGGTCGACCTGGGCGGCTACTACGCCCCCGACGAAGCGCTCGCCGTGGCCGCCATGCGGCCCAGCGCCACGCTCAACGCCATCATCGACGGCATCGGCTGAGCCGCCGGGCGGCTCAGGTGTGCAGGCCGAGGGCCGCGTAGATCTCCTGGATCGACTCGGCCCGGTTCATGGCGTAGAGGTGGATCCCCGGCACGTCGAGCTCGAGCAGCTCCTCGATCAGCCCGGTGGCTACCTCGACGCCGAGCCGCCGGGTGGCCTCCGGATCGTCGGCCACCTCGTCCATCCGCTCCTGGAGCGCGTCGGGGATGTGGGTGTTGTTCATGGCCGACATCCGCCGGGCCCCGGCGACGCTGACGAAGGGCATCACGCCCGGCACCACGGGCGTCGTGCAGCCCAGCGCGGCCAGCTCCTCGACCATCGTCCGGTAGTGGGTGGCGTCCCAGAAGAACTGCGTCATCCCGAAGTCGGCCGCCTCGAGCTTGGCGGCGAGGAACCGCCGGTCGGTGGCGCGGTCGGGCGAGCGGGGGTGCACCTCGGGGAAGGCGGCGACGCCCACGGCGAGGTCGCCGACCTCGCGCGCCAGCGCCACCAGCTCGGTGGCGTACACGAAGTCGCCGCCGGGCTCGGAGCCGTCCTTGGGCGGATCGCCGGCGAGGGCCAGCACGTTGTCGACCCCGTGCTCGCGGTAGCTCGCCAGCAGGTCGACGAGCTCGTCGCGGGAGTGGCCGACGCAGGTGAGGTGGGGCATCGCCGGGAAGCCCTGCTCCTCGTTGACCCGGACCACCAGGTCGTAGGTGGTGTCGCGCGCCGAGCCGCCGGCGCCGTAGGTGATCGACACGAACGACGGCTCGAGCGCCGCCAGCTCGTCGACGGCCCGGTCGAACGACTGCTGGCCCTCGGGCGTCTTCGGCGGGAAGAACTCGAAGGACCAGGTGCGGCCCTTGGCGAGGAGGTCGGCGATCCGGGTCATGGTGGCAGCAGGCTAGGCGCTCACGCGCCGAGGCCGGCTCGCCGTTCCGCCGCCTCCACCGCGTTGCGGAAGAGCATGGCGATGGTGGTGGGCCCCACCCCGCCGAGGCGCGGCGTGATGGCCGACGCCACCGACTCGCACGCTTCGTCCACGTCGGGGAGCAGGCGCTTGCCCTCGTAGCGCACGCCGCCGCCGACCACCACCACGCCCGGGGTCAGGTGCTCGGGGCGCAAGATGCCCGGCACCCCCGCGGCGGCGATCACGATGTCGGCCTGGCGCGTGTAGGCCGACCAGTCGGGCACGCCGGTGTGGACGACCGTGACCGCCGCGTTCGCCGTCGGACGCTTCTGGGTGAGCAGGAGGGCCAGCGGACGCCCCAGCGTGGTGCCCCGGCCGAGGACGCACACGTGGCGACCCGACACGGGCACCTCGTAGTGGGCGAGCAGCGCCTCGATGCCCGCCGGGGTGCAGGGGACCGGCCCGGCCATCCCGAGCGCCAGGCGACCCATGTTCACCGGGTGGAGCCCGTCGACGTCCTTGTCGGGGTCGAGGGCGAGCAGGGCGGCGTCGAAGTCGATCTGCGGCGGGGTGGGGTGCTGGAGCAGCACGGCATCGACATCGTCGGCCTCGTTCATCTGGCGGATCGCCGCCAGCACATCGGCCTGGGTGGCCTCCTGGCCGAGGTGCACGTGCGGCGACGTGAAGCCGAGGGAGGCCGCCTTCTCCATCTTCATGCGGATGTAGCCGGCCGAGGCCGAGTCGTCGCCGACGAGGATCGTGCCCAGCCCCGGGGTGTGCCCGGCGGCCACGAGGGCGGCGATGCGGGGCTCGAGCGAGGCGATCACAGCGTCGGCCACCGGCCCGCCCGGCATCATCTTCACGTGGTGCACGGCGCTCCTCAGTGCTTGAACTGGCGCTCGCCGGTGAACACCATCGCCACCCCGAGCTCGTCGGCCTTGGCGATGGTGTCGGGGTCCTTCACGGACCCACCGGGCTGGACGATGACGGCCACACCGGCGGCCGCCGCCGCCTCGATGCCGTCGGGGAACGGGTAGAACGCGTCGGAGGCGCACGCCCCGCCGGCGGCCCGGCCGTCGGCCTTCTGGGCGGCGATCTGGCCCGACTCGACCCGGTTCTGCTGGCCCGCCCCGATGCCCCAGGCCACGCCGTCCTTCACGAGCACGATCGCGTTCGACGAGACCGCGGCGCAGATGCGGAACGCCAGCGCGGCGTCGGCCAGCTCGGCATCGGTGGGGACGCGCTCGGTCACCACCTTCCACTGGTCGGGGGTGGAGGTCACCCGATGCGGCTCCTGCACCAGCCAGCCACCCGTGATCGGCCGCAGGTGGCGGCCGTTCGGCACGGGGGCGGGCGCCTCGAGCAGGCGGGTGTTCTTGCGCTTGGCCGCGAGCTGCTCGATCACGCCCTCGGCGTAGCCGGGCGCGATCACCAGGTCGGCTTGGGCGGCGGCGACCATCTCCACGACCGTCGCCTCGTCGACCGGGCGGTTGAGGGCGACGATCCCACCGAACGCCGAGCGGGGGTCGCACTCGAACGCACGCTGGTAGGCCTCGGCGAGGGTGTCGCCCACCGCCGCGCCGCACGGGTTGGCGTGCTTGATGATGGCGACGGCCGGGCGGTCGCCCGCGGCCGCGCCGAGGTCGTGGGCGAGCAACCAGGCCGCATCGGCGTCGAAGAGGTTCAGGTAGCTCATGGCCACCCCGCCGTGCTGGGTAGCGTTGGCCCACCACGGGTCGGCCCCGTTCGAGCGGTAGAGCGCAGCGCGCTGGTGCGGGTTCTCGCCGTAGCGCAGGGCCACCGGCTCGCGGGTGGCCGCGACGTGGAGGGTGGGCGGAAGGATCGGGTCCTCGGCCTCGTCGAACCAGGCGACCACCGCGGCGTCGTAGGCGGCGGTGTGGGCGAACGCGGCCCGGGCGAGGCGGCGGCGCGTCGCCGCCGACAGGGCGCCCGACGCCCGGAGCTCCTCGAGCACCACGGAGTACTCGGCCGGGTCGACGACGACGCCGACGTGGGCGTGGTTCTTGGCCGCCGAGCGCACCAGCGTGGGCCCGCCGATGTCGATCAGGTCCTCGGCGCCGCCGCCGCCGTGCTGGAACGCCGACGGGTCCTCGCCGAAGGGGTAGAGGTTGCCCACCACGAGGTCGATGCCCTCGATGCCGTAGTCGGCCATCTCGGCGACGTGGTGCGGGTTCGAGCGGTCGGCGAGGATCCCGCCGTGGATCTTCGGGTGGAGCGTGACCACGCGATGGCCGAGGATGGCCGGGAACCCGGTGATCTCGGCCGTGTCGGCCACCGGGACGCCGGCGTCGCGGATCGACCGGGCCGTGCCACCGCTCGAGACGAGGTCCCAGCCCAGCTCGTGGAGGCCCTGGGCCAGCTCCACGATCCCGGTCTTGTCGTAGACGGACAGCAGCGCCCTCACACGCCCACCCTTCCCTTGTCGATGATCTCGAGGAGCGTCCGCGGGTACAGGCGGCGCTCCACCTCCTTGATGCGCTCGTGCAGCGACGCCTCGGTGTCGTCGTCGAAGACCGGCACCGCCTCCTGAGCCAGGATCGGCCCGGTGTCGACATCCAGGTCGGCGACGTGCACGGTGCAGCCGGTGACCTTCACGCCGTAGGCGAGCGCGTCGCGCACCGCGTGCCAGCCCTTGAACGACGGCAGCAGCGCCGGGTGCGTGTTGAGCAGCCGCCCCCCGAACGCCTCCTGCATCGGCTGGGTGAGCACCGTGCCGAAGCCGGCCATGGCCACCAGGTCGACGCCGTGGCCGGCGAGCACGTCGGCGAGCCGGGCGGAGTAGGCGTCGCGATCGAAGTCCGGCCCCCACTCGGTGCGCTCGACGAGGGCGGTCGCGATGCCGGCCGCCGCGGCCCGCTCGAGCCCCCGGCACGGGCGATCGGCGACGACGAGCGCCACCGGCACCCCGGCGTCGACCATGGCGTCGAGGATCGTCCCCGCTCCCGACACCAGCACGGCCACCTGCACGTGCCGGGACGCTACCAGTCGGCCCCGATCCCCCGTTCGGGCCGGAGGTCCCTCACCCGCCGATCCGGGCTGCGGTACCGTCGCGTGCGGACGCACCCAAGGAGTGGCCATGGACCTCAGCAAGCTCTCGACCGGCGACAAGGTGATCGGAGGGTCGGGCATCGCCTTGTTCCTCTTCTCCTTCCTGCCCTGGTTCAAGATCGAGTTCTTCGGACGCTCGGTCACCCAGAGCGGCTGGCACTTCTTCTTCACCGGGATCATCCCCGTGCTGCTCGGGCTGGTCTGCGTCGCCTGGATCGTCGCCACCAAGCTGGCCGAGGTGGAGCTCCCCGAGCTGCCGGTGCCCGAGGGGCTGCTCCTGCTCGCCCTGGGCGGCGCGGCGGCCCTGCTCGTGGTGCTGCGCCTGCTCATCGGCGGCGACGACGGCGGCACCGACGTGCTCGACCGCACCATCTGGCTGTTCATCAGCGTGCTCG
>JAGQSL010000120.1 GCA_020439525.1 Acidimicrobiales bacterium
GCCACGTCCGCTCCACGGGCTGAGGCGCCGGACGGGCGCCGTGCGACCATGGCCCCATGGCGAGGCCGTGGGCGCAGCTCGAGGAGGTGGGCCGCGACGGCGGCCTCGACCTCGTCGCCGCGTGCCCAGCCGCCCCGTTCCCCGAGGTGCAGGCGGTGCTCGAGGAGCGAGCCGCGGCCGGCCTGGCGGGCTCCATGCAGTTCACCTACCGCAACCCGAGCCGCTCCACGACCCCGGAGCGCACCCTTCCCGGGGCGCGCACCCTCGTCGCCGGGGCCGCGTCGTACCATCGCGATCCGCCCCCGCAGCCCGAGGGGCCCGTCGGCCGGGTCGCCCGCTACGTGTGGGCCGACGACCACGAGCGTCTCCTCGCCGGGCTCGGCGCGGTGCGCGACGCCCTCGCGGCCGACGGGCATCGGGCGTGCGTCGTCGCCGACCAGAACCACCTCGTCGACCGCGCCGTCGCCCACCGGGCGGGGCTCGGCTGGTACGGCCGCAACGCCAACCTGCTGGTGCCGGGCCGGGGGAGCTGGTTCGTGCTCGGGGCGGTGCTCACCGACGCGGAGCTGGCCGACGCGCCCGTGCCCGAGCCGGTGCCCGACGGGTGCGGCACCTGCGACCGCTGCGCGCCGGCGTGCCCCACCGGCGCGATCGTGGCGCCCGGCGTGGTGGACGCCGGCCGCTGCCTCTCCTGGTCGCTGCAGGTGCCCGGGCCCTTTCCCCGCGATCAGCGCGTCGCCCTCGGCGACCGGATCTACGGCTGCGACGAGTGCCAGGATGTGTGCCCACCCAACCGGGTGGAGCTGCGACGCGCCGCCCCCGGAGGGCGGGGCGGGCCGGTCCCCCTCGGCGATGCGGACCGGGCGTGGGTGAGGGTGCTCGACCTGCTGGGCGCGTCCGACGAGGAGCTCCTCGCTCGCCACGGCCGCTGGTACGTGCCCCAGCGCGACCCGGCCTACCTGCGTCGCAACGCGCTGGTCGTGCTCGGCAACGTCGGCGACGGTCGGCGCGACGAGGTCCGCGCCGCTCTGGCCTCGGCCCTCGCGTCGGGCGACGCGCTGGTGCGCAGCACCGCCGTGTGGTCGGCGCGGCGGCTCGGGTGCGACGATCTGCTGGTGCGCGTCCTCGACGATCCCGATCCCCTCGTGCGCGAGGAGCTCGCCGCTCCCGTGCCCCGGCGGGAGCGTGCGTGAGGTGAAGCACCTGCTCGTGACCAACGACTTCCCGCCGAAGCTGGGCGGGATCCAGTCGTACCTCTGGGAGCTGTGGCGGCGGCTGCCCGCGGACGAGGCCGCCGTGCTCACCACGCCCTACGAGGGGTCGGCGGCGTTCGACGCCGCCTCGCCGATCCCGATCGAGCGCATCGAGGCCCCCGTCATGGCCCCCACCCCGGCGCTGCGCCACCGGATCGAGCGGACCGCCGATCGCGTGGGCGCCGAGCTGGTGGTCCTCGATCCGGCGCTCCCGTTGGGCCACCTCGGTCCCCGGCTGTCGAGGCCGTACGGGGTGGTGCTGCACGGCGCCGAGATCACCGTGCCCGGGCGGGTGCCGGGCCCGCGCCACGTGCTCGGGCGGGTCCTGCGCGGCGCCTCGGTGGTCATCGCGGCAGGCGGGTACCCCGCCGACGAGGGCGAGCTCGCGGCCGGCCGGGGGCTGCCCGTCACCGTCGTGCCCCCCGGCGTCGACGTCGCCCGGTTCGTCCCGCTCGATCCCGCCGCCCGCGCCACCGAGCGCGCCCGGTGGGGCGTGGCGCCCGAGACCGTCCTGGTCGCCTCGGTGAGCCGGCTCGTGCCCCGCAAGGGCATGGACGTGCTGATCCGCGCCGCGGCCCGGCTCGCGCCCATCCACCCCGAGCTCGAGGTGCTGATCGGCGGCACCGGCCGCGACGAGCCGAGGCTGCGCCGCCTCATCGCCGACCTCGGCGCGCCGGTGCGACTCGTGGGCCGGATCGCCGACGAGGAGCTCCCCGCCTTCTACGGCGCGGCCGACGTGTTCGCCATGGGCTGCCGCAACCGCTGGCTCGGCCTCGAGCAGGAGGGGTTCGGGATCGTGTTCCTCGAGGCGGCGGCGGCCGGCGTGCCCCAGATCGCCGGTCGCTCGGGCGGCGCCCACGAGGCGGTGGAGGACGGCGTGACGGGCCTGGTGGTCGACGATCCGCGCTCGGTCGCCGAGACCGCCGCCGCCCTGCGGCGCCTGCTGATCGACCCCGAGGCCCGCGCCGCCATGGGCGCCGCCGCCCGCCAGCGCGCCGTCGACGCCTTCTCGTACGACCTGCTGGCCGAGCGGCTGCGCGCCGCGCTCGCCGGCGAGGGGTGGCGGTGATGGCGCGGATCGCGCTCCCCGACATCGAGGGGCGAGGTCTCCTGGTGGCCGACCTCGTCGGCACGGCCGCGCTCGCGGCGGTCACCCTCCTGCTCGCGGTGAGCAACGCCGACGCCGTCGTGGTCCTCGGCTTGGCGGTGGCGGTGGTCCTCTTCGTCGGTGGCACGGTGGCGTGGACCATCGGGTTCCTGCGCGCCGTCGGGCGCAGCCGCGAGGAGCAGGTCGACCTGGCCGGGCTCTTCTACCTGACCGGATCGGCGCCACTCGAGGCACGCACCTGGTTCCTGCGCACCTGGTTCGCCCAGATGGCGATCGCGGCGGGGGCTGTCGCGGTGAGCCGCCCGCCGTTCGCGGTGATGGCCCCGGTCTGGGGCATCGGTCTCATCACGTGGTGGGGGTCACGGCACGCGACCTTCCCACCCCGGGGGGCCGGCGGCGACGGGTAGCCTCGCCCCGGTGCCGGCCCGTCGCCGGCGCCGACCGCCACCCTGGAGCGACCGCAGCCATGGCCGACCGCGTCACCGAGACCACCACGATCGCCGCCCCGCCCGAGGTGGTGCTGGGCATCCTGCTCGACTTCCCCCGCTACCCGGAGTGGGCGCGGGACCTGAAGTCGGTGGAGGTGCTGGCCACCGACGACGAGGGCCGGGCCACCGAGGTGCGCTTCCGGGCGGCCGGCATGGGCCGCTCGACCTCGTACACGCTGGCCTACGACCACGGCGAGCCCGACGTGCTGGCGTGGGTCCTGGCCGAGGGCGACATCACCCGCAAGCTCGACGGCCGCTACGTCCTGTCGCCCAGCGCCGACGGCGGCACCGACGTGGTCTACGAGCTCGAGGTCGAGCTGGTGGTCCCGCTGCCGGGCTTCGTGAAGCGACGGACCCAGGGGAAGATCATGCACGCCGCCCTCGACGAGCTGAAGGCGGTGGCCGAGCGGACCCCCACGGCCTAGTGCGCATCCTCCTGTTCACCGGCAAGGGCGGGGTGGGCAAGACCACCACCGCGGCGGCCACCGCGCTGGCCTGCGCCGATGCGGGGCTGCGGACCGTCATCGTCAGCACGGATCCGGCCCACTCGCTCGCCGACGCCTTCGACGTGGAGCTGGGCGACCTGGCCGTCGAGGTGGTCCCCGGCCTGTGGGGCCAGCAGCTCGACGCGCAGGCCCGCATGGAGGACACCTGGGGCGAGATCCGGGCCTGGTTGCTCGAGGTGTTCCAGTGGGCGGGCGTCGCCGCCATCGAGGCCGAGGAGCTCGCGGTCGTGCCCGGGCTCGACGAGATCTTCGCCCTGGCCGACATCAAGGCCTACGCCGACAGCGGACGCTGGGACGTGGTCGTGGTCGACTGCGCGCCCACCGCCGAGACCCTCCGCCTCCTCAGCCTGCCCGAGGTGCTGCGCTGGTACATGGATCGGGTGTTCCCGATGAGCCGCAAGGTGAACAAGGTCGTGTCGCCGCTGCTCGGGCGGGTGGCGGGGCTGCCGGTGCCGGGCGACGACGTGTTCGGATCCGCCTCGCGCTTCTACGACCGCCTCGACGGCGTGCGCGAGCTGCTCACCGACACCGCTCGCACGAGCGTCCGCCTGGTGGTCAACCCCGAGCGGTTGGTGGTGGCTGAGGCCCGCCGCACCCACACCTACCTGTCGCTGTTCGGCTACCGGGTCGATGCCGTGGTCGCCAATCGGCTGCTCCCCGATGCCATCAGCG
>JAGQSL010000121.1 GCA_020439525.1 Acidimicrobiales bacterium
CTCGTCGAGGAGCTGCTCGACGCCCTCGGCTTCGTGGTCTTCCCGATGGTCGAGTACGAGGCCGACGACGCCCTCGGTGCCGCCGCCCAGATCGCCGCGGCCGACGAGCGGGTCGAGCGCGTGCTCATCTGCACCCCCGACAAGGACCTCGGCCAGTGCGTGGGCGGCAAGGTCTTCCAGCTCGACCGGCGCAAGGGCCAGCTCTCCGGCGTCGACGAGGTCGCCGAGAAGTTCGGCGTGCCGCCCTCCGCCATCGCCGACTACCTCGGCTTGGTGGGCGACACCGCCGACGGGTTCCCCGGCCTGCCGGGCTGGGGGGCGAAGTCCGCCGCCACCGTCCTCGCCCGCTACGGCCGGCTCGAGGACATCCCGGTGAGCGCCGCCGACTGGGACGTGACCGTGCGCGGCGCCGCCAAGCTCGCCGCCACGCTGCAGGAGCAGTACGACGACGCCCTGCTCTTCCGCCTGATCGCCACCATCAACACCGACGCGCCCACCATCGCGAACGTCGACGAGCTGCGCTGGACCGGCCCGAAGCCCGAGCTCGCCGAGGTCGCCCGCCGCCTCGACGCCCCGCTCCTCATCGACCGCGCCGAGAAGCTCGCCGCCGCCCGGGCCTGAGTTGTCAGGCCGGGGGCCCGAAGAACAGCCCCCACACGGTCAGCGCGACCGTGATCGCCACGAGGACGATGCAGCTCCAGATGAAGGGCCGGCGGTACCAGCCGTGCAGGTCCCGCCGCCAGGCATCGGGATCGGCCGGCTCGCCGCGGAAGGTGGTGAGCGGCAGGTCGAGTGCCCGGGCCGCTCGCGCCGCGACCAGGTTGGACGGCAAGGAGATCCCGCTCACGGGGTGGCGAGCGACCGGTCGGAGGTCGAACAACCACCGGGTGGTCGCCGCGCTCGGCCCCGGGCTGAGCGAGAGGTGCGCCGGTCGCCCCCGGCCGGCGGAGCGCGCGACGTGGTGGACGGCGTGGCGGTCCACCACGGACTCGTGGAGCTGGCGGACGACCCGCACCTCCTCGGCCGTCGCCTCGATCCGCTCTCGTACGGCCGAGACCAGCGCTGCGATGGTCCAAGCTCCGAAGAACGCAGCGGCGAGGACGGTGGTCCAGTCGGCGTCACCCGACCTGGCCTCGGACGTGGCCATGGCCGTGAAGGCGGCGAACGCGGCCACGAGCCCCCAGCGCACGAGCAGGTGGGGGCGGACCACGATCGGGGTCACCGCCTCCGACCTGGCCGCCTCGTGCATCGCTTCCGCGCTCACCGCTCCATCATCGGCCGCGATGGCGGGTCCCGCAACGATGGCGGCTCAGCCGGTGTAGCCGGGCTCGGTGCGCACGGGCGTTGCGGGCGAGGGGCCCGCGGCCGGCGTGGAGGTGGTGGTCGACGAGGTCGTGGAGGAGCTGGTGGACGACGATGTGCTCGAGGTCGAGGTGGTGGTGGCCCGGAGCTCGGCGTAGGTGACGTCGCCGCAGCTCGCCCGAACGGTCATGGCCAGATCGCCCACCGGCTTCGGCAGCTCGACGGTCCAGTCGCCGTGCTCGTCGATCGATGGCTGCGACACGTAGATGATGTCGAGGCCGTCGACGAGGACCTCGACGGTGGGCGTGGTGCCGGCCGGGCAGTCGGTGCCCTCGACGGTGGTGCGACCCACGAGCGGCGAGAAGCAGCAGAACGGCCGGGGTCCGAACCAGAGGTGGGGCGATTCGGCGTCGAAGCGGTCCTGGCCCACGTTCGTCCCGTCGCACTCCGCCCACCAGATCTCATCGGTCGTGCCCGCTTGGCGGGTCACCCGCCACGTCGAGGGGGCCACCTCCGTCACGTCATCGGGCACGAAGGCGGCGATCGTCCCCTGGTCGGGCCCGTCTTGGGTGTGCGCGTTGGCCAGCGCCGGCGGCGTGGCGCAGTCCACGTCGATGTCGTAGCTGCTGCCCTCGGGCCCGCTCGCCGGGGAGATGCGCACCCCGCCGTCCGCCCTCGCCAGCCCGGCCCCGCCGAGCACCGCCGCCCCGATCGCCAGGCTCACCACCACCGCCCGCCTCGCTCGCAGCCCCATGTCGCGCCTCCTGCCGTCCGCGGGTCCGGACGCTACGACGCTCCGCGCCCCCCGTCCGGTTCCCGGCGGTCGAGGATCCGATCGATGCGGCCGCGGTTGGTGCGCTGCACGACGATGAACGGGGCGTCGAACAGCACGCCGAAGGCGACCATGCCGGCGCCCACGGTCGGCCGGCACCACAGCAGGTGGACCGGCCCGCTCGCCACGAGCAGCCAGTGGACGCGCTCGGCCCGCACCGTCTCGCGGCGGAACGAGCGCAGGGCCTGGGCGGTGGGGCGACCGATCGAGCGCTTGGCGGACCCGCCCGCGAAGAACGCCCCGGCCTCGGGGATCCGGTCCTTCCACGCGAGCACCCGCAGCCGGCGCACCCAGAACCGCCCGCCGTCCTCCCACGGGCGCAGGCGCAGCACCGGCCCCACCCGGTCGAGGGCGGCGTCGGACCACCGCACCGCGAGCCAGCCCACGGCGAGGCTCGTCAGCACCCAGACCGCGACCGAGGTGGCGACGGCCGCGCCGTCGCCGAGGGGGATGATCACGCCGGGTGGTGCGCCTCGTGCAGCGGGATCGTGCGGCCCCGCCAGCGCACGCTCCGGCGCACCTGCGAGCGCCACAGCGATCGCACGAACAGCCCGACGAACGCCACCATCGCCACCGGGTAGAGGGCGATGGCCGGCCACGAGAAGGTGCCGGTGCGGCGCGCCATCATCCGCAGCTGCACCACGAAGGCGAGGTAGAGGGCGATGCCGGTCGTGGCGGCCACGCCGGCGTTGCCCGGGACGAACGGGAGGCTGATCGCCGCGCTCCCAGAGCCGGCGATCCACCAGAACGCCCCCAGCGAGCGGTGCAGGGGCACCGCCTTGGCACCCGTCGCCATGTTCTTGGTCCAGCCCTCGGCGAGCTGGCGGACGCCGGCCGGGTACATGCGGAACCGGACCCGGTCGCCGCCGAGGCGGATCGCCACGGGTAGCCCGGCGTCGCGGTAGGCGATGCCGAGCGCCACGTCCTCGGCGACCGCCGTTCGGACCGCGGCGTGGCCGCCGACGGCTCGGTAGTCGCGCGCCGTGGTGGCGAGCAGGGGGCCGTACACGCCGGTGGGCGCCTGCTGGTGGTGGCCGGCGCCGGTGCCGAGGAAGCCGATGATGCCGGGGTAGAGCGACAGCTGCTCGTAGGCGCGCTCGGTCGTGTGGAACGGCTGCACCGACACCACGCCGCCGTGGCGCTCGACGAGGCGAACGGCGTCGTCGACGGCGCCTCGGGCCACCCGGACGTCGGCGTCGAGGAACACCAGCACGTCGTCGTCGCCGAGGTCGAGGGCGTGGACCGCCGAGTGGCACGCCCACGACTTGCCCGTCCACCCCGCCGGCAGGTCGGGCGCGGCGAGGACCGTGACCCCGGCGAACGAGCGGGCCACCTCGGCGGTGCCGTCGGTGGAGTGGTCGTCGATCACCACCACCCGGCGCTCGCCGTCCGGTGCGTCCGCCGCCAGGTCGCCGAGCAGCAGGGGCAGCACCGCCGCCTCGTCGCGGGCGGGGATCACGATGGTGGTGCGGGGGGCGGGCGCCGGGTCGGCGTCGGCGAGGGCGGGATCGTCGGCGAGGTCCACGGGTCGGCCCCAGAGCCACCAGCCGAGGAGCCATCCGATCGCCGCGAACAGGATCGGGTCCACCGCCTCAGCCGTCCTGGCGGGCTCGGCTGGGCGCCACCCGAGGTGGCTCGTTCGGCATCTTGGGGTAGACGGGCGGCCACGGGGCATCCATCAACCCGGCCTCGATGTCGGCGTCGTAGCGGGCGAGGAGCGGGTCGAGCGACTGGAGCACGTCGTCGATGGCCGCCCACGGGTCGCCCTCGGCGGCGAGCTTGGCCGGCACGGTGGCGAGGGTCAGCGAGTCGAGGTCCACGGTGGGTACCTCTTCCCAACGGATCGGCGTTGAGACCTGCCCGCCCACGCGGGGCCGGACGCACCAGGCGCCGAACACCGTCTTGTGCGGCGCGTTCTGGTTGAAGTCGACGAACACGCGCTCGCCGCGCTGCTCCTTCCACCACTGCGCCGTGATCAGGTCGGGGCGCCGGCGCTCGAGCTCGCGGGCCAGCGCCACCGCGGCCTCGCGCACGCCGTAGGAGGTCCAGCGCGGCTCGCAGCGCACGTAGATGTGGAGGCCCTTGCTGCCCGAGGTCTTCACGAACGAGGCGATCCCGTCCTCCTCGAGGAGCGTTCGCACCTCGCCGGCCGCCTCGCGCACCTGGTCGAAGGTGACGCCGGGGGAGGGGTCGAGGTCGATGCGCAGCTCGTCGGCCACCTCGGGCGTCGCCGCCCGATACGGCCAGGGGTGGAAGCCGATGCAGCCCAGGTTCACGGCCCACAGCAGGTGGGCGAGGTCGGCCACCACGAGGGCGTTGCTCGTGGTGCCGTTCGGCGTCGACACCTCGGCGGTCTCGAGCCACTCCGGCGCGCCCTTCGGCACGCGCTTCTGGAAGAACGACTTGCCGTGGGCGCCGTCGGGGAAGCGCTGCATCATCGTGGGCCGCCCGCCCATCGTGCGCAGGATCGGCTCCTCGACCGCCTCGTAGTACCGGGCCAGATCGAGCTTGGTCTCGCCGCCCGCCTTGAAGAACAGCTTGTCGGGGCTGGTGATGCGCACGTCGCGCCCGGCGGCGTGGATGGTGACCGCCTCGGTGCTCACCACCGGGACGGTACCCGTCCGCTTCGAGGGCGGCTCGCCACCGATCGCCTCAGGAGTCGGCGTGCCAGTCGTCCACGACCCGGCCGATCGCCTGCCGGGCCACGTCGCCGAGCGTGTTGGTGGCGGAGCGGTTGGCTGCCGTCGCGATGGACCACGCCAGCGCCCACCCCCGGCCGCGCCGCCGGAGGTCGGCGTCGCCGCCGCCCGCCACGGCGAGGAAGCGGTCGCGGGCTTCTCCGTCGAACAGGAGCCAGCCCGCCATCAGGTCGTTGGCCGGGTCGCCGGCGGTGAGGTCGCCGAAGTCGATGACGGCCGACAGCGCGCCATCGTCCACCAGCAGGTTGAGCGGGTGCAGGTCGCCGTGGAGCCACTGCGGCGCCCCGCTCCAGGCCGGTAGGTCGACGTGGTCGAGCCAGCACCGCTCGAGGGTGGCCCGGTCCGGCACCTCGCCGCCCGGTTCGAGGTCGGCCAGCTGCTGGAGCGTGGTGGACGAGCGCTCGGCGAGGGGGACGCCGCGGTAGGGGTTGGGCGGCGCGTCGGGCGGTGCCGGACGGCGGAGCGCCACGACGAAGCGGGCCAGCGCGTCGGCGGCGGCTACCAGGTCGTCGGGGGCGCCGGCGAGCCAGGGCTGCCCGGCCAGCCAGGGGACGATGCTCCACGGCCAGTCGTAGCCGAGGCCCGGCCGCCCGGTGCGCACCGGGACCGGGACCGGCAGGGGCAGGCCCGGTGTCATCACCGGGAGCCACCGCTGCTCGTGCTCCACCAGGTGGGCGCACAGGCCGCGGATCGGGAGGCGCACGGCGAGCTCGTCGCCCAGCCGGAACGTGGCGTTGTCCCAGCCGCGACCGGCGGGCTCGAGCGCAAGCTCGGCGAGGTCGGGGTGCTGGTCGCGCAGGAGCCGGCGCACCAGCTCGACATCGATGTCGATCACCTCGAACGGATCGCGCCCCACCGCGGCAGTCTGGTGCAACCGCCCGTACGATCGCCGGGTGCTCCGCCTGCCCGCTCGCTCGACGCCGCCGACGGTGGTGGCCTCGTCGGACTGCGAGCGCTGCCGCGACGGGTGGGTCACCCAGCCGGCCAACGCGGCGTCGAGCCTGGCCTACGTGGCAGCCGGGCTCGACCTCCTGCGCCACCCCGATCGCGACCGCGCCTTCGCCCTCGCCGTGGCCGGCGTGGGGGTGGGCTCGGTCGGCCTGCACGGGCCCGGCGGACCGGTGGGGAAGTGGGCGCACGACGCGTCGCTGCTCGCCATGCTCGGCCTCCTGGCCCTGTCCGACCTCACCGTCGCCGAGGGCCGACCCAAGCCCCCGGCCGCGATCGCCGCCGTGGTGGCCGCATCGGCGGTGGCCGCCCACCCGCGCTCCACCGACGCCGCCCAGGCGGTCGCCGGCGGGCTGGCCGCGGCGGCCGAGGTGCGGCGGTTCGTGCGCCAGGGCGGCCCGCGCGAGGTGTTCGTCGCCCTTCCCCTGTGGTCGGCCGGGCTCGCCCTCCACGTGTTGGGGCGCACCGGCCAGCCGTGGTGCCGGCCCGACGCCACGCTCCAGGCCCACGCTGCGTGGCACGTCGTGTCAGCCGCCGCCCTCTGGTCGCGTCGGCGCTTCTGACGCCCCGGCGGCGCGGCGGGCCGGTCGTTCCCCCATGGGGTGATCTCGCCTGCGAGCGCGCCGGGCCGGCGAGGAGGCGTCGGAGCGTTCGGTAGGGTCGCCGGGTGCTCGCCAGGGGGAAGATCCGCATCGGGGTGATCGGTCTCGACCACCCGCACGGGCTGATGCTCGCCGGCCGGCTGTGGCAGGCCGGCGCCACCATCGCCGCGTTCCACGCCACCGGTGGCGCCAACGTCGCCGCCATGCGCCTGCTCGGCCCCCGGGCCAAGAGCCGCCCGATCGACGCCATCGTCGACGATCCCAGCATCGACCTCGTCGTCACGGCCGCGATCCCGAGCGAGCGGGGTGACATCGCGGTGCGGGCGCTGCGCAACGGCAAGCACGTCGTGGCCGACAAGCCGGGCGTCACCACGCTCGCCGACCTCGAGGCGATCGACGGCGCGCTGGCCGACACCGACCGTCGCTGGTGGGTGATGTTCGGCGAGCGCTTCGAGAACCGAGCGGTGGCCGAGGCGTGCGCCCGGGCCCGGATGGGCGACATCGGCCAGGTCGTGTCGGTGCTCGGGCTCGGCCCCCACCGCCTCGGCGCCGGCGGTCGGCCCGCCTGGTTCTGGGACCCGCAGGCCACCGGGGGAATCCTCGTCGACATCGGCTCGCACCAGGCCGACCAGTTCCTGATGGCCACGGGCGCCACCGATGTCGACGTGCTGAGCGCCCAGGTCGGCAACGTGGCCTGCCCGCTCCACCCGACGATGCAGGACATCGGCCAGATGGTCCTCTCGGGTGCCGGCGCCATCGGCACCCACCGCGTCGACTACCTCTCGCCCACCGGGCTGAAGACGTGGGGCGACGGACGCCTGATGATCGTCGGCACCGAAGGCACCCTCGAGGTCCGCACGAACGTCGACGTCACCGGCCGCAAGGGCAAGGAGCACCTGATCGCCGTCGACGGCCGGGGCGTGCGCCGCCTCGACGCCAAGACCAGCTCGGTCGACTGGGCGAAGCGGCTGGTGGCCGACATCGTCGAGGGCAGCGACACCTTCGTGCCCCAGGACCACGTGCGCCGGGTCAGCGAGCTCACGCTGCGGGCGCAGGCGGCGGCCACGTCCTGGACGGCACCCGACGGCGAGGAGGACCGGCCGTGACCAAGCTGCGCATCGGGGTGGTAGGCCTCGGCATCGGGCGGCTCCACGTGCTGGCGCTCCTGCGCTCGAAGGGGATCTACGACCTCGTCGGCGTGGCCGACCCCACGCCCGCTCGGCGCGCCCAGGCCCGCATCCTCGGCGTGAAGGCGGTGCCCGACCTCGATGCCCTGCTCGAGCTCGGGCTCGACCTGGTCGACATCTGCACGCCGCCGCACCTCCACGAGGCGCAGATCGTGCAGAGCCTCGAGGCCGGGGTCGACGTGGTGTGCGAGAAGCCGCTGGTCGACTCGGTGGCCGCGGTCGACCGGCTGGCCGAGGCGGAGGCGCGCACCGGGCGACGGGTGGCGCCGATCTTCCAGTACCGCTGGGGAGCGGGGGCCCAGAAGCTGCGGCGGCTCATCGACGCCGGGCTCACCGGCCGCCTGCTCACGGCCACGAGCGAGACCATGTGGCGGCGCGGCGAGGCGTACTACGCCGTGCCGTGGCGGGGCACGTGGGAAGGCGAGCGCGGCGGGGCGATCCTCAGCCACGCCATCCACCTCCACGACCTGCTGATGTGGCTGGGCGGCGCGCCCGCGGAGATCGTGGGCCGTACCGCCACGCGCGTGCTCGACATCGAGGTGGAGGACACCGCGGCCGCGGTCATCACCACCCAGGACGGCGCGCTGATGACCGCCGCGGTCACGCTCGGCGCCGCCACCGAGACCTCCCGCCTGCGGTTCGTCTACGAGCACCTCACCGTCGAGTCGTCGCAGTCGCCCTACAAGCCCGGCGCCGAGCCGTGGCAGTTCCACTGGACGAGCAAGGCCGCGGCCAAGCGGGCGGCCGGACTCCTCCAGGGCTGGGAGCCGCCGGCGTCGGGGTGGAAGGGCCAGCTGGCCGACACCCACGCGGCCATCGTGGGCGGCGGCCCGCTGCCGGTGGGCCTCGACGACGCCCGCACCGCCCTCGAGGTGGTCACCGCCTGGTACCGCTCGTCGCGCACCGGCGAGCCCGTCGCCCTGCCGCTCGCCGACGACCACCCCGACCGGCACAGCTGGCTGCCCGAGGAGCTCCGCGGCGAGCGATGAGCTCGGCGGCCCGGCGTCGTCTCACCCCCGACCGCCTGCCACCGACCATCGAGGAGCACCCATGCCCGCCTACGAGGCCCCCGTCGCCGCCCCCACCTGGATCGAGCTCTTCACGTCCGACCGCGACCGGGCCACCGCCTTCTACGGCGAGCTGCTCGGCTGGGACCACGAGGAGCCGAACGAGGACGTCGGCGGCTACCTCAACTTCACCCTCGACGGCGTTCGCATCGCCGGGCTGATGCAGAGCCAGCAGGAGCCCGGCCACCCGGTCGACTTCTGGAACACCTACCTGCGCACCGACGACATCGAGGCCACCGTGGCCGCCGCGCAGGCCGCCGGCTCACCGGTGTTCCTGCCCCCGCACCCCGTGGGCGACCTCGGCCACTTCGCCATGGTCGCCGACACCGGCGGAGGCGCCGCCGTGGGGCTGTGGCAGCCCGGCACGCACCGGGGCTTCGGCCGCTACGCCGAGGTGGGCGCGCCGCAGTGGTTCGAGCTGCACGCCGACCGCCACGCCGAGACCGTGGCTTGGTACGAGCAGGTGATGGGGTGGGCGCCCGTCGAGATGAGCGATGACCCGGGCTTCCGCTACACCCGCCAGCCGGGCCCGGCCGGCGCCGAGGCCGACGACTGGGTGGCAGCCATCATGGACACCGAGGGCGGCCGGCCCGACGGGGTGCCGCCGTCGTGGAAGATCTACTTCGTGGTGGCCGACACCGACGACGCGCTGGCCACCGTCGAACGCCTCGGCGGCTCGGTCCTCGATGGTCCCGAGGACACGCCGTTCGGTCGCCTCGCCGAGGTCGCCGACCCGATGGGCGCCGCCTTCAAGATCGGTCAGCCGACGTAGGTCGCGGCACCGTCGATCGGGCCGGCCGCGGGCGCCTTGGGTCCCGGTGTCGGCTCGGTCGGGGCCGGTGCTGCGGTGGTGGTCGTGGACGATCCGGGTGCCCGGCCGTCGTCGGCGGGGAGGCAGGCGAACGCCTCCGACGGGGTGAGGAAGCGGACGCCCTCGGCCTGCAGCGGCGCCATGGCCGTCACGAGCTCGTCGTAGGTGCTGGTCCACACGGTGACGGCGAAGAAGCTCACCAGCGGTCGGTCGGCGGGGTCGGCCTCCTGGAGCCGGCGGAGCTGGGCGGCCAGCTCCGCCGGGCCGTCGTCGTAGCTGTCCTGTCGCGACGCCAGCACCGGCACCCCGGTGTCGGTGCGGAACCACGCCGGCCCGGGCCAGACGCCGTAGTTGAGCAGCACGCCGCTCGGCCGCTCGCCGGTGCTCGCCCAGGCGCCCTCGACGGCGTCCCACCCGCCGGCGTCGGGCTCGGACAGCAGGGCGTCGAGCGACCAGTGGGCGCGCACGCCCAGCGCAGCGCGCAGCCGTTCGCCGGCGGCGTGGTGGGCGGCGGCGTTCGGCATCGCCGAGCCGTACGAGTAGCCCAGCCCCATGATGTCGACGATCTCGTCGGCGTCGGTGGTCTCCCCCACGTAGCGGTCCCAGATGGCCGGCAGCAGGATCGAGGCGGCCGGGGTGATGCCCCACCCGACCGGGAGCTCGCCTCGGCGGGGGCTCGCCCAGTTCTCCGGGCGAGGGTCGTAGGCGAGGGGGATCGTGAGGTTGTCGCCGTCGCTCAGCGCCAGCACCACGTTCAGGTCGTCGGGCCGGCACGGCGCGACGTCGGCCTCCGTCCGGCTCGGCACGGCGCGCTCGGCGCCGCCCACCGCCAGGTGGAACGACAGGTTCGAGGCGGTGTCGGTGGGGATGAGGAACCGGCCGTCGAGCGAGAGGCGGATGATCGCCTGCACCTCCTCCTCGCCCGTGTCCGACACGTACCCGTAGAGCGGGTGGTCGGCGGGGAGGGTCTCGAGCAGGTCGTAGACGGCGTCGAAGTCGGCCTGCGCCGGCCGTGTGTAGGCCACGAACAGCCCCTGCTGCACGTACAGGTCGCGCGGCGCGTGGCGATCGGGCTGCTGGAGGGCGGTGGTGGCCAGGCGCAGCTCGCCGCGGTGGTCGGCGAGGACCGACGCGTAGGCGGTGGCGGCGTCGCTCCAGCGGCCCCGGTGGTCCTCGAGCTCGGCGAGCCCGGCGGCCTGGACGGCGCCGAGCGTCGATGGCGTCGCCACCACGCCGCGGCGGACGCCGGCGACGGTCGTCGCCGTGTTCACCGTCCAGGGCTCGGTCGGGTCGGCCACGACGTAGCCGTCGAGCTCCGCGGCGAACTCGCCGAGCGCGGCGTCGAGGTCGATCGTCTCGGCGACGGTGATCAGGCCGCGGGTCAGGTAGTCGTCGATCCAGCGCTGGTCCTCGGCGCGGGATCGCGCGCCGAGGAGGTAGATCCGCGCCGAGGTGCGGTTGACCGTGCCCTGGAGCGTGGTGGCCAGCAGGAGGCGATCGGCGCTCTCGCCGGCCACGTCGACCACCGTGACGGGGCCGAGCGGCGGGCGTACGGCGAGGTAGCGGTCGGCCACGTCGGCGGGCACGATGCCGGGGGCCGTCGACGCCCGGCGGGCCTCGCCCCGCTGCGCCGGGGCCGGAGCCTGCGTCGCAAGGAGGCCGGTGACGACCGCCGCCGCCATCGTGCGTCGCACCGTCCACGTCCCCATCGCCACCCCCTCCGGCCTCGTCCGAGGGTAGGCGCCCGGCGAGGGCTCAGACCGGGGTGGCGGCGCCGATGGCCTCGGCCACCGCGGTGAGGTCGACCGGTCGGTCGTCGTCGACCACGCCCGACGCCTCGAGCCCGCCCCACACGTAGGCGGTGAGCTGCTCGAGGAACACGCCGATCTCGGGCTCGCGCCGCGAGCTCCACCACTCGGTGGCCGTGATCACCGCGCCGAGGGTCGCGTGGGCCAGGGCGTCGGGCTCGGCGATGTCGACCGAGCGCAACAGGGCGGCGATCGGGCGGGTGATCTCGTCGGTGAGGGCGTCGCCGTCGGCGTGGCGCACGATGAACCGGTACACCTGCGGGTCCTCGGCGATGAACCGCACGAAGATGGCGAGGCCGCCGGTCACCACCTGGCGGGCGCGCAGCGGGCGCCCGATCGCCTCGGCGAAGGCGTCCATCAGGCGCAGGCCGTAGCGCTCGAGCAGGGCCTCGGTGAGCCCGGCCTTGCCGTCGAAGTTGTCGTAGAGCGTGGCCTTGGAGACGTTGGCCTGCTCGGCGATCTGCTCCATCGAGGCGTCGGGGCCGTGCTCGCGGATGGCCGCCTCGGCGGCCGACAGCAGGTTGGCGCGCCGCTCGGCCGGGTCCTGCTGGGCCCCGCGAGGTCGTCCGGGGCGGCGAGCGCTCATGGCGGCCACCCTAGTGAGCGACCTGCGTCACACCCCCAGCCGGTCGAGTGGGCGGGCGCGCCTCACGGACCCCTCACAGTCGCTCCCTAGGGTGCGGCCGTGCGCCAGGTCGGGAGGTCCGTGCGGGCGGCGCTGGTCGCCCTCGTCGTCGCCGGCACCGCCGCGCTGGTGCCCGCGTCGCCGGCGGCTGCCGCCACCCACCAGGTCACCGTGAGCGGCGGGTTCGGCAGCGGGAGCTACGCCCCGGGTGCCATCGTCCACGTGTGGGCCGACGTGGACCCGCGCACCGAGGTGGTGACCGGCTGGTCGGGCGACGACGAGCTGCTCGCCGGCCCCCAGGAGTGGCACACCACCTTCACGATGCCGGCGCGCGACGTGGCCCTGTCCGTGGCGACCGCGCCGCAAGACCTCGATCTCACGGTGGAGCCCTTCAAGGGCGTGACGTCGCTCGCCAAGACGGTCCGCTACCACCTGTTCCCGGGCATGCGCGGGGTGGTGCTGTTCAGCCACGGCACCGGCGGGAGCAGCACCTACATCGAGGGCATCGAGACGTTCCCGGTCGCCCTGGCGCTTACCCGGGCGGGCTACGGCGTCATCTCGTTCGAGGCCGAGGAGTCCGTGGCGGGCGACCTCAACGGCGACGGCAAGGAGCGCTGGGCGGGCGGCTACGGCGTCGGCAACGTCGACCTCCGCAACACCGACGCGCTGCTCGCCAGCTTCGAGGCGCGGGGCCTGCTCCCGGCGCGCACGCCCCGGTACGCGCTCGGCATGTCGGCCGGCGGGTCGTGGAGCCATCGCCTCGGCACCGTGGCCGCCACATCGAGCGCGGCGAGCTTCCCCGAGCTGCGGTTCCGGGCGGTCATCAGCTACTGCGCCGATGCCAGCGCGACGCTCTCGGGCCAGCTGACCACGACGCCGTCGGCCTGGTTCCTCTGCGGCGCGGACGACAACAGCGAGGTGTCCAACGCCGAGGCGGCCGCCAACGAGGCGCAGCTGCGCAGCCGCGGCGTCCCGAGCGACCTCGTGCTCAACCCACCGTCGCCGCTCTACGACCAGCGCTTCGCCCGGGTGCCCGGCATCACCGCCGTGGAGTCGGCGGGCATCGCCGGAGAGCTGCGGGCGGCCGGGTACACCGATGCCGCCGGGTTCCTCGACACCGACGCCAACGTGATCGCCGCCGACATGCTCGCCCGCCCGGAGGCGTTCCCCGTCGCCGCCGCGCAGGTGGGCTCCTACAACGGGATCCGCACCGAGCTCGGCGCGATGCGCGCCGAGCACCAGATGTACTCGGACCTGGCGGCGCGCACGGTCGCCTGGTTCGACCGCTTCGATCGCCCGCCCACCGCGGACGGGCAGGCGGTGGTGCTCCAGAAGGGCGTGCCGAAGGCGGTCGTCCTCACGGGCGCGGACCCCGACGACCAGCCGCTGACCTGCGTGGTCCCGGGCGCGAGCCAGCAGGGGAAGGTCACCGTCGGGGGATCGGGGTGCGCCCGGTCGCTCACCGCCGTGCCCCGCTCGGCCGGTACCGACGCCTTCGCCTTCCGCATGCGCGACCCCGACGGGCTCGAGAGCGCCAACGCCACGGTCTCGCTCTCCATCGTGAACCGGCCGCCCACGGCCACCGACCGCACCGTCGAGGTCGGTGTGGGGGAGCGGGTGGCCATCGCCTTGACCGGCACCGACCCCGACCCCGGTGAGGGCTTCGCGCTCACCTGCACGCCCGGCACCGGTCCGACGGCGCTCGGCTCGGTGAGCGGCGGCGGCTGCAACGTCACCTACGCCGCCGGCGACGCCACCGGCACGGACTCGTTCGCCTTCACGGTCGATGATGGCTTCGGCGGCGTCGAGGCCGGGACCGTGACCGTGGAGGTCGTCGAGCCGACCCTGCCGGGGTGCCGCGAGGGCGAGCCCGCGAACGCCCGCTACGTGTGCCGGGTGTACCTCGACCTCCTCGGGCGCGCCGCGGATCCGGGGGGCAAGGCGTTCTGGCTGCGCAAGGTCGACGCCGGCGAGCCGCGCGGCACGATCATCCGGAAGTTCCAGGGCACCCCGGAGTACGCCCGGCGCGTGGTCGACGACGTGTACCGCACGTTCCTCCAGCGGAACCCCGATCCCTCCGGCCAGGCGTACTGGGCGGGCAAGGTCCAGCGGGGCACCAACCCCGACGAGCTGCGCAGCCAGGTGATCGGGTCGAACGAGTACTGGACGAAGGCGGGGGCGTCGCCCCAGAGCTTCGCCGCCGCCCTCTACCAGCAGGTGACCCGGACCCCGGCGACCTCGGCGCAGGTGGCGGGCATCGTCAGCGCCATCGACGGCGGCCGCACCCGCACGAGCCTGGCCGCCTCGGTGCTGGCGTCGAGCGCCGGCGACACGGCCACCGTGCAGGGGATCTACGAGCGGTACCTGCGCCGCACGCCCCCGGCGAGCGAGGTGACCTACTGGGTGGGCAAGCTCCAGTCCGGCGTCACCGAGCTGCGCCTGATCGAGGCGGTCATCGCCTCGAACGAGTACTACCGCCGGGCCTGATCGGGTGGGTCGTCGACCCGGTCGTGGAAGTACTCGTCGACCCACTCGGTGTCGACGCCCCGGATCGATCGCAGGATGCGAGGCAGATCCCGGCCCATGGCGAACATGTGCCAGTCGCCGTGGCGGTCGAACTTGCGGCACGACGCCACCATCGGCGCGGTGCGCAGGGCGACGAAGCGTCGGCCGTCACGGCGTCCGTGGGCCCGCAGGCGCCGGGCGAAGTCGAGGTCCTCGCCCACGAGCACGGCCTCGTCGAAGCCGCCGATGGCCTCGATGTCGGCGCGGTCGGCCCAGAACATCCCACCGCTCAGCCGGGTGACGGCCGTGAGCGCGCCCACGAGCGCATAGGTGGCGGTGATGCCCGCCGATCGCCGTTCGGGGACGACGAGGGTGCCGCCTCCGACGATCCCGCCCGCGTCGAGCAGGCGGGTGGCGTCGACCAGCGCGAAGGGCGACATGCGGCTGTCGGCGTCGATCGTGACGATCCGGCGCCCCACGGCGGCCTCGATCCCCGCGTTGCGCACCGCCGAGAGGCACCGCGCACCGCTCTCTACCACGACGGCGCCAGCCGCTGCCGCGATCTCCGCGGTGCGGTCGGTGCAGCGGTTCGCGACCACGACGACCTCGACGTCGAGACGAGCGCGCTCGGCGGCGACGGCGATGGCGTCGAGGCCCCGGCCGAGGAGCCGGTCCTCGTCGTGGGCGGGGACCACTGCCGAGACATCCACGGGTCGAGCGTACGCAGCTCGCTGATCTCTGACTAAGGTCAGAGGAATGGCGAGCGATGTCGAGGTGGTGCGGACCTTCAACCGGACGGTCACCGAGATGGCCGGGGCGCTCGACGAGCACCACCTGGCCCGGGGGCGACCGCTCGGTGCGTCGCGGCTGCTGTGGGAGATCGGACTCGAGGGCGACCGGGCCGAGGTGCGGGGCCTGCGCGCTCGCCTCGGGCTCGACGCCGGCTACGTGAGCCGCCTGCTGCGCTCGCTCGAGGCCGAGGGCCTCGTGGAGGTGGTGGCCGATGCCGCCGACCAGCGGGCGCGCGTGGCCCGGCTCACCGCCGCCGGCCGGTGCGAGCGGCGCGAGCTCGACCGGCTCTCCGACGACCTGGCCGGCTCGTGGCTGGACGCGCTCGACGAGGGACGGCGGGCGAGGATGGTCGACGCCATGGCCGAGGTGACGCGGTGCCTGCGGTCGATCGCGGTCGAGATCACGCCCGAACCGGCCGACAGCACCGAGGCGGCCGAGTGCCTGCGGCGCTATATGGCCGAGCTCGACGAGCGCTTCGACATCGGCTTCGACCCGGCCGCCGCCCTGCCGCTCGAGCCCGAGGCGATCACCCCGCCGAAGGGTGTGCTGCTCCTCGCTCGCCTCCACGGCGAGCCGGTGGGTTGCGCCGCGGTGAAGTTCCTGCCGGGGCACCTCGCCGAGATCAAGCGGATGTGGGTGGCACCGTCGGCCCGCGGCCTCGGCGTGGCCCGCCGCCTGCTGGCCGACCTCGAGGAGCGGGCCCGCGCCGCGGGGTGCCGCCGATCGCAGCTCGACACCAACGGCACGCTCGCCGAGGCCATCGCCCTCTACCGATCTGCGGGGTACCAGGAGGTCGAGGCCTTCAACGACGAGCCGCACGCCACCCTCTGGTTCGCTCGCGACCTCTGAGCCGCCGGGCGGGGCGGTGCGGTCTGCGGGCTCGGCCCGGCGGGCAGGGGATGGCGACGGGCGAGACCGAGGAGGCCCCATGCCCCGGTTCATCACGATCGGCTACGGCGACGAGGCCGGCTACGCCGCCACCGACGAAGCGGTCCGTTCGGCTGCTCACGACCACGACGCCCGCCTGCGCGCCGGCGGGGCCATCGTCGGCATCGCCGGCGACCCGGTGCTGGTCCGCAACCCCGACGACTCCGGGGCCCACGTCGAGCCGGGGCCGTTCCTCCGGGCCGACCTCCCGATCGCGGGCTTCGCGCTGATCGAGGCGGCGAGCCTCGAGGCGGCCGTGGCGATGGTGTCGGGCACCCCGTGCGCCGTGGCGCGTGGCGTCGTCGAGGTCTGGCCGCTGCTCGACGAACCGCCGGGCTGACCGGCCCCGACCGGTCGCCACCGCCGTCGCCCGGCGCGAGGATCGGACCATGGCCTCGCCCCTCCACGTGTCGTGCTCGCGGACCTACCCGGTGCCGGCCGATCGCGCCTACGAGCTCACCGTCGCCTGGCCGCTCGAGGAGCTGTTCCACCGGCGCTACGGCCCGATCCCGCCCATCGTCGGCACCGACCAGGACGGCGAGTGGGGGACCTTCGGCCAGGTGCGCACCATCCACCTCGCCGACGGTGGCTCGATGCAGGAGCGCCTCACCACGGTCGAGCCGCCCCACCGCTTCGGCTACGAGATCACCGGCGTCACCGGCCCCATGAAGCCGCTCGCGGCGCGCATCGAGGGGACCTGGGCGTTCGAGGAGGTGGGCACCGGCTGTCGGATCACGTGGACGTGGGTGATCCACCCGGCGTCGTCGGCGTCGGGGCTGGTGCTGCCGGTGTTCGGTCGGATCTGGAAGGGCTACGCCCGCCGCGCCCTCGACCACCTCGAAGCGCTCCTGCTCGGCGCCCTCGATCGGTAGCCTGCCGCCCCGTCGGGTCGATCGTCGGCCGGGGCGGAAGGAGCGTGGCATGCCGTACGTCGTGGACTTCGTGGATGTGTCGACCGAGGGTGTGGAGTCGTCCCCGGTGGCCGAGGCGCTCGCCGGCCTGCGGGCCAACGAGGCCCGCTACTTCAAGAACAAGTACGACCACACGTTCGCCGTCGAGCCGGCCACCTCGAAGGCGGGCAAGGCCACCGTCGAGCGGGTGCGACGCATCCTGGCCGACGAGCGCGACCTGGTGATCGGGTCGACGCCGCTGCAGGCCTCCTCGTTCGAGGTCGACGGGATCCGCTGGGACCACGTGTTCTACGAGAGCGGCCTCGCCATCAACGTCCTCTACACGCTGGCCGACGGCGGCAAGCGGGCGGTCGGCTTCAAGCTGTCCGACGGCATGGAGGTCCCCGACGAGCTCGAGGGCCGGTTCAAGTTCGCTCGCCAGAAGAGCAAGCTCGCCGGCACCATCCGCGGCTCGTACTTCGTGATCAAGGGCGAGCACGACTGAGGGCCGCCGGCTTCGTCCTACTCGGAACCGCGCGTCAGGTCAGGAGGGCGGCGATCCGCTCGTAGGGCTCGATGGCGGCGGGGTCCCCGGCCTGCTCGCCCAGCTGCTCGGCCACGAGGCGGAAGGCGAGGGCTCGGCCGAGCAGGTCCCGACCGGCGGGGTCGTCGGCGAAGTCGAGCGCGAGCCCCGGGCCGGCCTCGTGCCAGGTGACGGCGTCGGCGACGACCACGGCGTCGCCCCAGCGGGCGGGTCGCAGGTACGGGCTGAGGTCGAGCACGACCGGCACGCCGTCGCCGTCGACGTGGCCGGCCAGGTCCCCGACCCGCAGGAACGGCACCGCCAAGAGCCACGCCGCCACCGGGCCCGGCTTGCCGCGGACCCGGCGGTGCAGCGGCACCACCGCGCGGTCCCAGGCCACGGCGTGGTCGTCGCGGGGCAGCGCGCCGACGACGCGCACCCGCAGCCGCTCGAGCAGCGGCGCCGGCGCCTCGAGCCGGGCCGGCGAGTCGTGGTTGCCGCCGAGGACGATGACCTCGACGCCGGGCAGCCGGGCGCCGATCTCGGCGAGGAACCCGTAGTAGGCCGCCTGCGCCGTGGCCGGCGGGTTGCTGCCGTCGAAGATGTCGCCGGTGATCACGACGGCGTCGACCTGCTCGGCGACCGCCTGCTCGACCAGCCAGGCGAGGAAGGCCGCGTGCTCGCCGTCGCGCGCGACGCCGTGGAGCTGGTGCCCCAGGTGCCAGTCGCTGGTGTGCAG
>JAGQSL010000122.1 GCA_020439525.1 Acidimicrobiales bacterium
GCCAGCTCGTAGCCGAACAGGGCGACGGGGATGAGGTCGCGCCCGTCGCGCCCGTCCATGCGGGCGCCGAGCTGCACGGAACCGATGCCGCCGACCTTCCCCTCCCCGACCGCCTGCTCGACCTGCTGGCGCACCTCGGGGGTGATGCGGCTGCGCACGAGCGAGCTCTTGGCCGACGCCGAGTACACGATCCGGTCGGCGGACTGGGCGCGGTACGCGCCGGTGCTGGAGGCGAGGAGGCCGTCGAGCAGGCCGCCCAGGAACATGAGCAGCAGGGCGATCAGCGTGAGGATGGCGCCGGCCAGGGCGAAGCGGCCCGGCTTGCGACGCAGCTCCCGCAGGGCGAGCTTCATCGGTTGCCCCCTCCGGTCGTGGCCTCGATGGGATCGATGCGCAGCACCCGCCTCGCCGACGCCAGGGCGCTCAGCAGCCCGAGCACGAGGAGCAGCACCGACCAGAAGACGACGGCGCCCACGTCGAAGCGCAGGGCGATCGAGCCCACCTGGGCCTGGGAGAGCGGGGCGTAGAGGGCGATGCCCACGAGCAACCCTCCGCCCACGACGATCAGGACCTGCACGAGGAGCGAGCGGACGAGCGTGCCGGCCCGGGCCCCGATGGCCCGCAGCAGGGTGAGCGCCCCGGCCTTCTGGAACGTGATGATCAGGAAGAACAGGCCGGTGACGAGCGGGACCACCAGGCCGTAGAGCAGGAAGATCACCTGGAACGACTGGCGCACCTGGGCGACGCCCGGGGCCTCGTCGGCGGCCTGCTGGCGGGTGAGGGCGTCGGCCTCGTCGCTCGCGTCGTTCACCCGGGCCACGAGCTGCTCGTCGGTGACGCCGTCGGCGGGCCGCAGGGCGATGGCGTTCGGCAGCACGGCGGTGGCGTCGGGGTTGGCGGCCAGCGCCGCGCCCTCGTAGTCGTCCCAGGCGGCGAACAGCGTGGGGGTCACCTGGATCTGCACGTCGTCGGCGGTGCCCACCACCTCGAGGTCGGTGGCGGCCTGGCCGTCGCTGTCGAGGAGCACGACGCGGTCGCCCACCGCGAAGTCCGTGGCGCTGCCCACGGCTTCGCCCGGCCCCTCCGGGAGGCGGCCCGAGGCGAGCTCCTCGGGGGCGCCGAGCTTCGGGTCGTCGTAGCCGAGGAGGGCGATGTCGACCTCGTCGCCGCCGTCGATGGTGCCGGTGAAGGTGCGCTGGCCGAGCCGGCCCGAGGCGCCGACCCCGTCGACGCCCTCGATGGTGGCCTGGAGGTCGGGGGTGACCACGCTGCCCTGGAGGGTCTTCTGCCCGTCGACGCTGTACACGAGGACCGGCGCCGACTGGCGCTCGATGGCGCCGACGAACGAGGTGAGGAGCCCGTTCTGCAGGGCCTGCTGGATGAGGATGAGGAAGACGAGCAGGCCGACGGCCGCGATCAGCAGGCCGAAGCGGACCTTCGCTCGTCGGATCTCTCGGAGGGCCAGGAACATCGTCGTCCTTTTTACGACGCACCGTCGCGAATATCAAGACGGCACGTCGTGAACATTGTCTCACCCCTCCCTTCCCCCGGGGACGGGGCAGCAGACCATCGCTGTGGTTCACTGGCGCCATGCCCCGCATCGCCGCCGACAGCGTCGCCGAGCACCGGGCCCTGATGATGGGCCGGCTGCTCGACGCCTTCGGCGACCTCGTGCACGAGCACGGCTACGCCGGGCTGACCCTGGCGCAGGTGGCCGGGCGGGCCGGCATGGCCCGCAACACCGTCTACAACTACGTGGGCGACAAGGAAGCCCTGCTGATGGCGTTCATCGACCGCGCCGTCGACCACTTCCTCGAGGAGCTGCGCGCCGAGCTCGCCGCCATCGCCGATCCGGCCGACCAGCTGCGCCACCTCGTGGCCAAGCAGGTGCACGAGTTCCGCGCCGAGCCGGGCGCCGGGTCCGATGCCGGCATGGTCGACAGCTCGATGGTGCGCCCCTCGGCCCACAGCGAGCTGATGGGCCGGTTCGCGCCGATGCACGACCTGCTGGCCGAGATCGTCGCCGCCGGCATCGCCGAGGGCACCTTCCGCGACCAGCCGGTCGACCAGGTGGTGCCCCTGGCGTTCGCGGTGATGGGCGCCGAGCGCATCCCGGTCGGCTCGGGCGAGCACGATCCCGACGAGGCCGCCGAGCGCGTCACCGACTTCCTCCTGCACGCCCTCGGGGCGTGAGGGTCACACCTTGTCGACCGGCGTCCAGCTGGTGAGGTCGGCGAGGATCGGGTTGTTCGAGAACACCTCGGGCATCGGCTGGTCCTCGCCGAGGCGCTTCTGGAGGCGCTTGACCTCGAGCTCCTGATCCCACAGGAGGAGCGTGACCACGAGGCCGCTGCCACCAGCGCGGGCCGTGCGGCCCGAGCGGTGGAGGTACGCCTTGTGGTCCTCCGGCGGGTCGTAGTGGATCACGATGTCGACGTCGTCGACGTGGATGCCCCGAGCGGCGACGTCGGTGGCCACGAGCACCGGCAGCTTCCCGGCCGCGAAGTCGGCGAGGCTCTTCTCCCGAGCCGTCTGGCGGAGGTCGCCGTGGATGGCCCCGGCCTTGACCCCCTCCTTCTCCAGCTGCTCCACGAGGCGGTCGGCGCCCCGCTTGGTGCGGCTGAACACGAGGGTGCGGGTGCCGCTGCGCGAGATGGCGGCGGCCACCTTGGGCTTGTCCATCTGGTGGACCCGGAGGAAGCGCTGGGTCATCGACGAGACGGTGACGCCCTCGGACTGCACCTCGTGGAACACGGGGTCGCGCTGGTAGCGGTCGATCAGGACCTGGACCACGCCGTCGAGGGTCGCCGAGAACAGCAGGGTCTGGTGCTCGCCGGGGATGTGGCGCAGGATCCACTCGACCTGGGGCATGAAGCCCATGTCGGCCATGCGGTCGGCCTCGTCGAGCACCACGATGCCGACGTCGCTGAGGTCCAGCTCCTTGCGGTCGATCAGGTCGATCATGCGGCCCGGCGTGGCGGCGATGACCTCGACGCCCGCCTTGAGCTTCTTGATCTGCTTCTCGATGTCGGCCCCGCCGTACACGGCGGCCACCGTGATGTCGCGCACGGCACCGATCGGCTTGAGCTCGTCGCACACCTGGGTGGCGAGCTCGCGGGTGGGCACGAGGATGATGGCCCGGGGCTTGCTGGGGTCGGCGGCCTTCACCACCTGCAGCACGGGCAGGCCGAAGGCGAGGGTCTTGCCCGAGCCGGTCTTGGCCTTGCCGCAGACGTCGCGGCCGGCGACGGCATCGGCGATCGCCAGCTCCTGGATGGCGAAGGCGTGGGTCTTGCCCTGCTCCGCCAGGGCGGCGCACAGGTCGGGGGCGACGCCGAGGGCGTCGAAGGTGCTGGTCATTCGGTTGTCTCCAGATGATTCGGTGCGGGAGGGTCGTCCTCCGGCTCTCGAATCAGGTGAGACGAACGCGTTGCGAGGTGACCCGCGGATCCGCCCGTCGAGCAGGTGGGCGCTGATCCGTTCCCCCGAGTCTACGGGCGGCGACCGCCAGATCCGCGATCCCCCCGGCTGGGCCGGACCGCCTACCGGGTACGAGGGCCCGTGGACGACCCTGCGACCGACCCGACCCCGCCCGAGCCCGGCACGATCCACGTGGTCGAGCGCGGCGACTCGTGGGAGGTGTGGCGCCAGGGCGACTCCATGCCGCTCGGCACCTACGTCACCCGACTCGAGGCCGACGAGCGCGCCTCGGCCGAGGCCGCCCGCGAGGGCGACACCCCGTTCCACGACGACCTCTGAGCCGTCTGGCTCGCTGGGGTCGTCCGACGCCTCGGCGCCCTCCGAAGCGGGCGGATCGATCGCTCGGTAGGGTCGATGGCGCCGCGGGAGAGGGGTTCCGACATGGCCGAGCCAGTGCGAGGGAGCGAGGTCGCCGAGCTCCTCGGCGCCCTCATCCGCAACCGCTGCGTGAGCAGCTTCGACGCCGGCGCGTCGAACGGGACCGAATCGGTCAACGCCGCGACGCTGCGAGCCGTGGTCGAGGGGCCCGGGGTCGACGTCGACTGGCACGAGGCCATCGACGGCCGCGCCTCGCTGGTCGCCCGCATCGCCGGCTCGGACCCGACCGCGCCGTCGCTCGCCCTGATGGGCCACACCGACGTGGTCCCCGCCGACGAGACCGACGGGTGGACCCACGACCCGTTCGGAGGCGAGCTCGTGGGCGGCGAGGTCTGGGGTCGGGGCGCGGTCGACATGCTGAACCAGACGGCGTCGATGGCGCTGACGATCCGCCGCCTCGCCGACGAGGGGTTCCGACCCCGGGGTGACCTCGTCTTCTGGGCGGTTCCCGACGAGGAGAACGGGGGGTTGCAGGGGGCGAAGCAGGTGATCGACACCGCCCACGACCTCGTCCGCACGGACTTCGCGCTCACCGAGGTCGGCGGCGCGGCTCGCCGAACCCCCGACGGGCTCGTGGTCGACGCGGCGGTCAGCGACAAGGGGATGGGCGTCATCGGGATCGTGCTCCGGGGCCGCCAGTCGCACGCCTCGCTCCCCCACGGCGCCGACAACCCCGTCCTGAAGGCGGCGGAAGCCGTCCGCCGCATCGACGAGTGGCGACCACCGGTGCGCATCTCGGACCCGTGGCGCCGATGGGTCGCCGCCCAGGGCTTCGACGCCGAGCTGGCGGCGGCCCTGGTGGACCCCGATCGCCTCGACGAGGCCCTCGACCTGCTCCCGCCCGGCATGGCGCCGCACGCCCACGCCTGCACCCGGTGCACGGCCGTGCCGACGGTCGTGAAGGGAGGCGAGAAGATCAACACGATCCCCCAGTCGGTCGAGCTGGGCATCAACATCCGTCCCGCCCTGGGCGATTCGGCCGACGCCATGGCCGAGGAGCTCCGCGACCTGCTGTCGGACCTCATCGGGCCCGACGACCTCTTCGCCTTCCAGCAGGACGCCACCGCGTCGCCGGTCGACACCCCGCTCTGGGACGTGCTGGCCGGGGTGACGGCCCGGGCGCACGGCGGCGCCGCGCTCGTCCCCGCCATGTTGGCGGCGTGGACCGATGCGAGCTGGCTGCGCCCCGCCGGCACCGCCACCTACGGGTTCGGGCTGCTCAGCGAGAAGCTGTCGCCCGAGGAGTACTGGTCGCGGTTCCACGGCGTCGACGAGCGCATCGACCTCGAGTCCCTCGACCTCTCGGCGATCGGCTGGTACGAGGTGGCCAAGCAGTTCCTCGGCTGAGGCGGGCGCCCCGCCCGGCGACCCCGTACCGTGCGGGCATGGAGTTCGTCTGCGACATCGATGGCCTCGAGCGCGTCGTCGGCACCCGGCTCCTGCCCGCCCTGCTCAAGTCGATCGGCGTCGTCGACGAGCACGTCGCGGTCCTGCTCGCCCGATCCCCCATCGCGATCGTCGGGTACGAGGATGCAGACGGGACCCGCCGAGCCGACGCCGTCGGCGGATCGCCGGGCTTCACCGTGGTGGAGGCCCCGGACCGGATCCGCCTGCCGATGCCGGCCGACGCCGCGCCGGGCGGGCCGGTCTCGACGATGTACCTCATCCCCGGGTGGCGGGAGGCCCTGCGCATCAACGGCCACCTCGACCCCAGCGATCCGGCGGTCGTGGTGATCGGCGAGGCGTTCGTGCACTGCGGCAAGGCCGTGCTGCGCTCGGACCTCTGGGGCGGTCCCGGCCCCGCACCTCGGGCGAGCCAGGAGGGGGCAGCCCCGCTCGGACCGGAGGTCCGCTCGTTCCTCGCCGCGTCGCGCTTCCTCGTGATGACGTCGCAGGACGCCGAGGGGGCCGCGGATGCGAGCCCCAAGGGCGATCCGGCCGGGTTCGTCCAGGTCCTCGACGACCGCACGCTCGCCGTGCCCGATCGACGGGGCAACCGGCGCACCGACACGTTCCACAACCTGGTCGAGCGCCCCTCCGTCTCGATCCTGGCCCTCGTCCCCAGCGACGACCGGGTCCTGGAGCTGCGCGGGTCTGCTCGGATCACCGACGACGAGGCGCTGCGCGCCGGGATGGCCGTCCGGGGCAAGGTCCCCCACGCCGCCCTCGTGCTCGACGTCGAGGCGGCCGCGCTGCGCACCTCCCCCGCCCTCGGCGCCGCCCGCCTCTGGGACCCGAGCACCTACGTCGACGTGGACGACCTGCCGACCGCCGGCCGCATCTGGACCGACCACATCAAGGCCAACGAGACGAGCGGGCTGAAGGCCGCCGCCATCCGCCTCGCCGCCAACGGCCGGGCGGTCCAAGCCGGCACCGAGATCGAGTACCAGCGCAGCCTCTACTAGCGCCCCGGCCCATCCGGCCCTGTGCCCTCAAGCCTCCACCGACTGCGATTGCTGTCAGCGCCGGTCCCGCGCGCCCCCCGACACGTCGCCAGCGCACCCGCTCGGAGGACCGACACCCGCAGATCCTGCGTGGCGAGTCTTCTGCTGCCGAGGTCCCGCGCGATGTCATCGCACGGGTGCGAGCGCCCTATGGGAGGATCCAAGGGTGGAACGTGTCGGCGACCGGGTCGCCAAGGCGGGGTATCGGCGCGATGAGCGCGGGCTGGTCGCCTACCTGTTCACTCCCGAGGCGTGGACGACCTCGGCCTACACCGCGTTCGTCATGGCTGCCGGTGGCACGCTCGCTGCGTCGCTGATCGATGGGGCCACCGGAGGCGTCCCGCTGATCAACGTTCCGTTGCGGGCGGCGGCCGGGTACTGGTTCATCGTGCGGCCCGTGCTGAGGGTCGCCGCTCGACGAGCGACCCGGCAGGCGTCATCGGGCTGGGACGAGGACCTCCACCACCGACCGGCGGGACATCGAGGGAGGACCGACGGCCGCAAACCCCGAGTGGCACCTCCACGGTGACAACCGTCGCCCTTCTGGTGTTTCGGGCCCGCGGCGCTACTAGACCTGCGCGGAGTTTCATGATCGGGGCCAGGCTTGCTGGTACGAGGTGAGCGCCCAGCAGACGGGGAGCCAGCGTTCGAGGAGATCGCGGCGTTGTCGGGGGACGGTGAGGCAGCGCCATTGCTTGAGGCGGCCGATGGCGTGCTCGACGCGGACGCGTGCCGAGGCGAGCACCGAGTTGAAGAACCGGTCGGTGATGGTGAGCGGGTCGTTCTTGGAGCGTCGCCGGGTGGGCAGCTCGATCGTCGGGACCTCGCGCTGGAGGCCCTGGAACCCCGAGTCGGCGAGCACGTCGAGGCCCGATGCGGCGAGGTGGGCGGGCAGGTTCGCGTCTCGCAGCGCGGTGAGGTCATGGGTCGCGCCGGCGACGATCGGGGTGGCCCACAGCAGGTTCGAGTCGCTGTCGCACACGGCGATCGCCTTGGTGGTGTGCAGCTTCTTCTTGCCGGAGTAGTAGGGGCGTTGCGCGGCCTGATCTTGTGGTCTGGCAACGGAGAACTCGGTGCCGTCGATGATCACCGTGCCACCCGCCTGGGCGCACCACCAGGTGATGTCGTCGAAGTCCTCGAGTGCCGTGCCGTCGGGCAACACCGGCTCGAGACGGTCGAACGCGGCCAGCACCGGGTTGATGTTGTCGCGCAACGTCGTGGCTGCGATCCCGTGGATGCGCGCGAGGCCCCGCAGCGACACGCCCTCGCGCAGGTGCGCCAGCGCAAGCCGCACCCGCAGCTCGATCGACATGCCCTTGGGGCCCCGGCGCGGGGGTGCCAGCAGGTGCGGGGCGATCGCCGCGATCAGATGAGCGAGCGCTCGAGGCGAGAAGTGAGGCACAGTACGTGTCAGAGCCTCTGGCGTGGGCTGGTCCAGCGAGGTCATAGACCCTCGATCGTGCCCACCCAGAGGCTCGACCACGCGGACCCGAATCAGGCCTCAACCGAAACTCCGCGCAGGTCTACTGTCCTGCTGGGGGTGCGTAGGTGCGGCAACTCATCGTTCTGGGTGTCGGCATCGTCGTCGTTGCGCTGACGGTGACGCCGCGATCGTGGAACGCGATCAGATCTTCTGCCGACCGAATGAACTCCATCGTGGCGAAGGTTCCCACCCAGCAGTTCGCTCGGGAGCTCGATGAAGACGGCGATCTACGTGAGGCGTGGAACAAGTTCGGTCGCGTCCTCTGGACACTGCTTGGCCTGGGCATGATCGTCGGTGCGCTCGTCTTCCTCGCTCAGCACGGACTCGGATCCGCGTAACTCTCGGCCGGCGGATCCGCGTGGGGCGACGGGGCCGCGGCGCGGCTCTGCCACTCGATCCGATGATCTGGGATGTCGGAACGGGGCACCCTTCTGGGAGGACCGACGTCCGCAGACCCCGAGTGGCGGCTGCCTCCTGCCCCTCACGGCTGCTGAGCCGATGAGCACGCGGTGTGCGGGCATCGGCTCGGTCTGCCTTGTCACCTCTGAGACATAGGCTGGCGGCCGTGACGACGGGTGACAGATGAGAGCCACACCGCATACCTGGATTCTGCGCGTCCGGGCTGACCGATCGCTGCAGGCGCTTGCCGGGATCACTCTCCTAGCGCTCGTTCTTCGTCTGGCGATGGTCTGGTACGCGCGTCACATTCCTGCTGTACCCGCCGACGCATTCGATAGCCCAGTGTATCTACGCCTCGGATACCAATGGAGCAGGTTAGAGCCGCTCTATGGCACCCGTCAGTGGCCACCAAACCCCAGCGGCACGAACTGGTTCTTCGGCCCGGTGTACCCCTTGATGATTGGTGCAGTCCAAGCACTCCGGCACCAAGCCGGCGACGTAGGAAACCTCCGGGTGTGGCTGGGTGTCGTGCAGGCCCTGCTAGGCGCTTGGACGGTACTGCTCGTCGGTCTTCTCACCCGGAGAATGCCCCAGCATGCGGGGACCGCCCGTGTTGCGGGCCTAGTCGCTGCTGCGCTGCTTGCGCTATGGCCCGGACAGATCCTCGGGACTGCTGTCATCATGAGCGAAGGCTTGGCCACTCCGCTGTTCGTCACCGGCACGGCCCTTCTTATTTGGCGCAGAAACCCATCGACGGTCCTGGTCGGTGCAGCGGGAGCGATCTTTGGGACGCTCGCGTACGTTCGATACTCCGCCGTTCCACTCCTGGCACTTGCTGCGCCTGTTGCCGCCATCGGGCCGTCTGCGCCGATCCGGGCCGCTCAGTGGAACCGGGAGCGTTTCTTGCTCCTCGGCAGTTTCGCCCTCGGGTGTTCGTTGGCCATGACACCGTGGATTGCCCTATATCACGCTGGGAACAACGGCTTCTTTCCAGCTGATTCGGCCGCCTACAACCTATGCATTGGGAACTACGACGGTGCTAACGGCAGGTTTGACCCCAGCGCTAAGCCTTGCGAGTCGGAGGAATCCACTGCCGGAGCGCTCAATGCTGAGACCAGGCGATGGATCCTCGGGAACCTGGATCAGCAGCCGCGTCTCATCATCCAACGGCTCAATGAGACCATGAAAGAAGACAACTACGCCGCCGCTTCGTACCCGACACCTAACCATCAGATGCTCTTCCCAGAAGGAGAGCGGCACTGGCTCCTTGAAGCTGCGGACAGATGGTGGAGGTGGGCAGTCGTCGTGAGCCTCGTCGGACTCGCGGTCGGTCTCGTCACGCGCGGCCGGATGTTCCGCAGGTTCGCTCTCTTGGCAATCGCAACGTTGATCGGCGCGCTTACCTCAACCGGTACGCCCCGGTACCACGACGCGCTCGTCCCGGCGATGGCCATATGGTCGGCGACGGCTCTCGTTGACGGCTCGCACTGGATCGCGCTCCAACTCGTGGCGGCGCGGAACTCGCGCATTTGGACGGCGAGGAAGATCCAGCCCTCAGGAGCGGGGAGCACGGGGCGTGGCGGTGGCCCGCAGCCGATCGGGGCCATTGGCCCGGAGCTAGCGGGTGACGAAGTCGCAGCGGACCGCCGCGCCGGATTCGTGCTGGCGTACGCCCCTCACCAGGGCGCAGCTCCTGTATCACAGCACCCTTAGCTGCACGGGGGACCTGCCACCTCAACCCCTGGACGGGAAGTACTAGAGCTACGGTGCCACCTCATGGCACCGCTCCCCACCACGCTGGAAAGAAGCTCGATCGTCGAGCTGGCCTCTGGCGTGGATGCGCGGGCGCCAGCCCGCCCGCGCCGCCGCCCCGGACGCATCCGACCGCCTGAAGGGTCTCTTCACCCAGCGGACCAAGCTCCTGGCGCTGCCCTACGCCGACAAGATCAGCGCCGACCAGTTCGGCGATGAAGCGGACCGCATCACCATCGAGATCGAGAACCTCGAATCCGAGACGACGGCCACGGCCACGGCCATCCAGAGGATGCAGACCGACGACCTCACGATGAAGTTCGAGAAGCTGACCAAGCTGCTCGACGAGACCGACGTCCAGACGCTCTGAAACGGGCGCTTCGGATCTGCGGGTGGGGTAGGCGGCTGACCTGGGGGTCCGCGGGCGCGGTACAGGGGCTCAGCCAGGATCGGGGTTGCGACACCTTCGATCTGGAGAGCCCCTGTGGAGACGGACCCTACGCGCATGTGCGCGCTTGTTGTCGGGTTGCCCGATGTGAACGTGATCGGCGTCGTCGATGTCGAGGGTCAGCCGTTGGGGGTGCACGTCGAGACCATCGCGGGCGTCGTCGGCTGCGCGGGCTGCGGGACCAGGGCGTGGTCGAGGGGACGCCGGGAGACCCGGTGACAGGTGGGGTGTGGGGTCAGGCCGCCTGATCGGCGACGGGTGTGATGATGGTTTCGAACTCGATCGGGGTCAACCGGCCGAGGGCGAGCTGGCGGCGTC
>JAGQSL010000123.1 GCA_020439525.1 Acidimicrobiales bacterium
CCCTGCCGAACGACTCGCTGGTGTCGCAGCTGACCCTCGCCGCCCGGCTGATCAACGCCGACCTCGGCGTGCGGGTGCTCAACACGTCCTTCGGCTCCTTCGACACCCACGACAAGCAGCTCACCGAGCAGGCCGCGCTGCTCACCGAGCTCGACGCGGCCATCGACGCCTTCTACGCCACCCTGCACCCGAGCTGGTCGCGTCGGGTGGCGATCCTGACCTTCTCGGAGTTCGGGCGACGGGCCCGCGCCAACGCGTCGCTCGGCACCGACCACGGCAACTCGTCGAACCTGCTGCTGATCGGCGACAACGTGAAGGGCGGCTTCTACGGCAAGGCGCCCGACCTGACGAAGCTCACCAGCCGGGGCGACCCCCCGATGAGCGTCGACTTCCGCAGCGTGTACGCCTCGGTCCTCGCCTCCTGGCTCGACGCCGACCCGGTCGAGGTCATGGGCGGGTCGTTCGAGGACCTCGGGCTGTTCAAGGGCTCGCCCGGCGAGGAGGTCGTCGGCCCCATCACCACCGGCCCGTGGGTCCCCTTCGCCACCGCCGCCGACCTGGTGCGCCAGCAGTACCGAGACTTCCTCGGGCGCGAGGGCGACCCCTCGGGCGTCTCGTACTGGGCGAGCCGCCTGGAGCGCCGGGTCGAGACGGTCTCGTCGGTGGTCGCCAAGTTCCTCGACTCGCCCGAGTTCGGACGGGCGATGGCCCCGGTGGCCCGCCTGGCCCTGGCCGCGCTCGACGCCCCGCCCGAGTTCGTCGACCTGCAGTCCTGGACGGCGGCCTCGAAGGGCGGCACCTCGCTCCACGACATCGCGGACGAGGTCACGGCGAAGGCGGCGTTCGCCTCCGGCCTCGGGGCCCTCGCCACCGGACCGTTCGTCGACGCCGCGTACCGGCGGGTGGTCGGGCGGGCGCCGAGCTCGTCGGCCCGGTCGATGTGGATCGCCCGGATCGACGGCGCCACCCACACCCGCGGCGACCTGCTGGTGGCCCTCGCCACCACGCCCGACGCCGAGCGCCGCTACCAGGCGAGGGTGAACGTCCTCATGACCTACGCCGGGCTGCTCCAGCGCAAGCCCGATCCGAGCGGGTGGGCCTACTGGGTCGCCAAGGTCGAGGGCGGCACCAGCGTGCAGCGGCTCATCGCCCAGTTCTTCGCCAGCTCCGAGTACCGGCGGCGCTTCGACCCCTAGGAGTTCAACCGGCGGTGGATGGCCTTGTTGGCCTTGTAGAGCTTGGTGAACTCTCGGTACAGCGGCTCGTAGGTCGCCTTCATCGACGGGTCGGGCCGGAACTCGGCCTCGATGGTCACCGCCCGGTTGAGCTCGTCGAGCGTCTGGCGCCCGAGGGCGAGCCAGGCGATGAACGCCGCCCCTCGGGTGTTGGCGTGCTGGGGCTCGGCGACGCGGCGGATGGTCCGGTCGCAGATGTCGGCGTGCATCTGGCACCAGAGGTCCGACCGGGCGCCGCCGCCGATGAAGTTGAGGCCGTCGAGCGGGCGCTTGATGAAGCTCTCGACGGTGTCGAGCAGCCAGCGGCTGTTGAAGGCGACGCCCTCGAACACCGAGCGCACCAGGTCGGCCCGGGTGGCGCTGAGCGACACGTTGTTCCAGCCGCCCCGGATGGTGTGGTCGTCGACCGGGGTCCGCTCGCCGTTGAGCCACGGCGTGAAGATCACCCGTCCGCTGCTCGGTGCGGCGGCGGCGGCGAGCTCGTTCGCCTCGTCGACGTCGCGGATCATCCCGACCTGGTCGCGCAGCCAGAGCAGGGCGGCGCCCCCCACCTCGTGCTCGTTGGCGAGGAAGTACCGGCCGGGGACGGCGGAGGGGAGCGCGGCCTGGTTGTGCAGCAGATCCGTCTTCTTGGCCGGCACGTGGCACGACAGCCACGAGGAGGTCCCCATGTAGAGGTGGCCCTCGTGGTTGCCGAGCGCGCCCGAGCCGACGACCGCGGAGTGCACGTCGCCGGTGGCCGTCACGACCTTCGTGCTCGACGGGATGCCCCACGCCTCGGCGACGGCGGGGAGCACGGTGCCCACGACCGAGGCCGACGGCACCAGCTCGGGCAGCTGCCCCTCGGTGAGCCCGCACCAGCCGAGGAGCTGGGCGTCGTAGCGCACGTCGGTGAGGTCGCGGTTGTCGGTGAGCCAGTGGGCGACGATCGAGTCGAACGAGGCGCACTGGCGCCCGGTGAGGCGGGCGTTCAGGTAGTCGCAGGGCTCGAGGAAGGCGTGCGCGGCCCGGTAGACCTCGGGGCGCTCCCGCTTCAGCCAGAGGATGTGGCCGATCGGGTCCTTGCCGGAGTGGCTCGGGATGCCGCCGGTCTTCTGGATCCATGCCTTCAGTCGCCGGGCGTCGTACCCGGCGACGTTGAGCTTGCCCGTGACCAGGTCGTGCACGTCGGGCGCGCCGCGCGAGTCCATCCAGATGACGGCCGGATAGAGGTGGCGCCCCTCGGCATCGACCGCGACGGTGCCCGACCACTGGCTCGTGACCGACACGGCCACGATGTCGTCCACGGGGACGTGGCCCGCTCCCACCAGGCGGCGCACCGCGGTGGTGATGGCCGCCCACCAGGCGTCGGGGTCCTGCTCGGCGCCGCCGTCGCCGAGCAGCTCGATCGGGGTCGGCTCGAACTCGTGGGCGGCGATGCGCCCCTCGGGGGTGACCAGCGCGGCCTTGGGGCCACCGGTGCCGAGGTCGATCGCCAGGACGTGCTCGGTTCCCATGCTTCCTCCCAGGGCTCGGGCCGGAGGCGACCCTAGCGAACCGTCCTGCGGCCCTCGGCCGGTAGGTTGCGTCCGTGGACATCGCCATCGTCGTGGCCCTCGTGCTCGTGCTGGCCGTGGTGCAGGTCCGTCGCCGCGCCTCGCGCCTCCAGCGCGCCGAGGACCCTCGCGCCCACCTGCGCGACCGCTGAACGCCCGGTGAACGGCGGGTGACGGGCGGGACCTAGGCTCCGGTGCGTGCACACGGGGGCGAGGGCAGGTTCGAGGGTCGCGGCGGCGGTCGCGCTGGGCGTCGGCGCGCTGGTGCTGGCGGCGTGCAGCCGGAGCAGCGCGGGAGGGGGCGACGCCGAGCGGTCGACCACGAGCGCGGCGTCGGCCGAGGCGTCGGGTGAGCTGTCGCTGCTGTCCTACAACGTGGCGGGCCTGCCGCAGGAGATCTCCAAGGAGCACCCGTCGGTCAACATCCCCAAGATCAGCCCGCTGCTCGAGCCCTTCGACGTGGTCCTGACCCAGGAGGACTTCGACTGGTGGAAGCCCGGCGGGCTGGCCGAGACCACGGACTTCGTCCACTACCACGAGCGGCTGCGGGCCGACGTCACCCACGAGTTCCGCACCGAGCGCCACCCGGGCCCCGAGGCCGTGGGCATCGACATCGACGCCGATCGGCCGAACATGGAGCTCGGCGACGGGCTCGGCGTGCTCTCCCGCCTGCCCATCGGCGACGTCGACCGGGTGCCCTGGACGCGCTGCTTCGGCGAGTTCGACTCGGGCGCGTCGGACTGCCTCGCCATGAAGGGCTTCCTGCACACGACCCTCGAGCTGGCCGACGGGGTGAGCGTCGACCTCTACGACCTGCACGGCGAGGCCGGCGGCGGGCCCGAGGACCAGGCGCTGCAGGCCGACGACTTCGAGCAGCTCGCCGCCTACATCGCCGACCACAGCGAGGGCCGGGCGATCCTCCTCGCCGGCGACACCAACCTGCACACCGACCTCGAGCACGAGGATGGCGGCGACGGCGCCGACGTCGAGATCTGGCGCACCTTCCTCGAGGCGACCGGGCTCACCGACAGCTGCACCGCGACCGACTGCGACGACGAGGGCCGCATCGACAAGGTGGCCTTCCGCAGCGGTGGGGGCGTGGAGCTCGAGGCCCGCTCGCACGAGTTCCAGGGCGGCACGTTCGTCGATGAGCAGGGCGAGGACCTGAGCGACCACCAGCCGCTCGAGGTGGTCATCGGCTGGCGAGCCGGCTGACCGCCCCTCGCCCACGGGTCGGGCACCCGTAGGCTCCACCCGATGACCGAGGTCGAGGCCACCACCCCCGTCGCCGGCGCCGACGACGCGATCGCCCTCGCCGCCGCCGTCCACCGCAGCGTCGTGGAGGCCGTGCGGGGCAAGGACGAGGTGGTGCGCCTCGCCGTCGTGGCCCTGCTCGCGGGCGGCCACCTCCTCGTGGAGGACCTGCCCGGGACGGGCAAGACGCTCCTCGCCAAGAGCCTGGCCGCTGCGCTCGGCGGGCGCTTCGGGCGGGTCCAGTGCACCCCGGACCTCCTGCCGAGCGACATCACCGGCACCTCGGTGTTCTCGCCGGCCGACGCCTCGTGGACCTTCCGGCCCGGGCCGCTGTTCGCCAACGTGGTCCTCGTCGACGAGGTGAACCGCGCCTCGCCGCGCACCCAGGCCGCGCTGCTCGAGCCGATGGAGGAGCACCAGGCCACCGTCGACGGCGAGACCCACCCCCTGCCCCGGCCGTTCTTCTGCATCGCCACCCAGAACCCCCACGGCCAGGTGGGGACCTTCCCGCTGCCCGAGAGCCAGCTCGACCGCTTCGCCCTGGTCGTGTCGATGGGGCTTCCCGGCCGCGACGCCGAGCGGGAGATCCTCACCGGCCACGGCGGCACCGACGCCTTCGCCGCGCTCCACCCGGTCACGACCCCCGAGGCCGTGGCCCGGGCCGCCGACGTGGTCCACCACGTGTGGTGCGCGCCGGCGCTGGTCGACTACGTGCTCGACCTCGTCGACGCCACCCGCACCAGCCCCCAGCTGAGCGTCGGCGCGTCGCCCCGCGCTGCGGTCGGGCTCCTCCAGGCGGCGCGAGCCCACGCGGTCGTCTCGGGCCGGGCCCACGTCACCCCCGACGACGTGCAGGCGGTGGCGGTCGCCGCCCTCGCCCACCGCGTCGGCGTCGGCGGCGTGGCCAGCACGGTCGCGGCCGCCCCGATCCTCCGATCGATCGTCGCCGCCACCCCCGTCCCGAGGCCGTGACCCTGCCGCTGGGCGGGCGGGCCGGCTTCGACCGGGTGGGCGGGAGCCGGCTCACCGGGCTCGGCGCCGGATCGCTGGCGCTGCTGGCCGTCGGGCTCCAGCTGGCCACCTCGGCCACCGACCGCCAGGTGCTGGTCCTGCTCTGGGCGGCGCTGCTCGTCGCGTTCCTCATCGGCGCGGCCTGGCCCCTGCTCGCGGTCCGTCGCATCGAGGTGGCGGCCACCTCGCCGCGCGATGCGATGGTGGGCGACGAGGTCGACATCTCCCTCTCGCTGCGCGGCGGCGCCACGCCCTGCGAGGTCCGGGCGCTCGACCCCACGGGGCCGTGGCACCGGGCGGTGCCGCCCCTCGACGGGACCGTCACCCACCTCGCCGACCGGCGCGGGCTGTTCCAGATCCTGCGCGTCGAGGTCCGCGTCACGGCGCCGCTCGGGATCCTCTCGGCTCGCCGGGTCCACCGGGTGGTGCTCCCGCACGCGGTCGAGGTCTCCCCACGGCCCCTCCAGGTCGATTGGCGCCCGGCCCCGGCCCCGGTCGCCTCGGGGGGCGAGCACGGCCTCGGCCACCGCCCCGAGGGCGACCTCGTGCGGTCCGTGCGCCCGTACGTCCTCGGCGACCCCGCTCGCCTGGTCCACTGGCCCACCAGCGCGCGCACCGGCCAGCTCGTGGTCCGCGAGCTCGAACCACCGGTCCCCGTCGGCCAGGCGATCGTGGTCGACCTGCGCGACCTCGGCGGCGAGACCGAGCGAGCGGCGGCCTACGCGCTCGGCGCGGCGTGGGCGGTCCTGGCGGCGGGGGGCGAGCTGGTGCTGTGCACCGCCGAAGCCGACGGGCCGGTGGCCGGGCGGGTGCGGACGCGCATCGATGCGGACCGGCGCCTCGCCCGCGCCGTCCCCGGCGAGCCGGGCCGGCCCCCGGCCGGCTGGCCGGTGGTGGAGATCGGTCGATGAGCCCGAAGTTGGCGGTCTCGGCGCCGCGCCACGCAGACCGGAGCGATGCGCCGCGGTGGCTCGTGGTGGCCCTGGTGGCGTCCGCCTCGCTGGCTGCGGGCATCGCCGGGCGGTTCTCGGTGCACGGCCAGGTCTCGGCCGACACCGGCCTCCTCGTGGGCGCGGGCCTCGGTGCCCTGGCCGTGGTGGGTCTGCCGAGCCTGAGCTTGCGCCAGACGGCGCGCTGGGTGCTCTTCGTGTCCGCCGCCGTGCTCGTGCGGTTCGGGTTGCTCGGCAGCGGGGCCACGGGGGGCGGTCAGGTGCTCCTCGTCTACCTCGTGGCGGCCGTGGCGGTGCTGGTCCTCACCGGCCAGCTGGCCCACGAGTCCGTGCCGCCGGTCGTCGCCGAACGCGAGCCGGAGCGACGCGGCCCGCTCGCGGCTCTGCGCACCATCGCCGTGATCAGCGCGCTCGTGGTGCTCGCCGCGCTGGTCGTCGCACCCTGGGTGCTGCCCCGCGTCGGCTCGGCCACCCAGCCGGGCGAGGGAGCCTCGCTGCGCTCCACCGACGGCGGCGGCCCGGCGCTGCGGGCGGTGGACTCGCTCGACATGACGACCCGTCCCGAACTGGGCGACGAGGTGGTCTTCACGGTCGAGGCCGACCGGGCGTCGTACTGGCGGGGCGAGACCTTCGACGTCTGGGACGGTCGCCGCTGGACGCGCTCGGACCCGACGTTCCGCCCGCTGCTCGTGGGCGATCGCCTGCAGGTCGGCGACGACGATCTGGGTGCACGCGGCGACGACGAGCTCGTGCAGCGGATCCGCGTCGAGTCCTCCTACGCCGACGTCGTCTTCGCCACCCCCAGCGCCGTCGAGGTCGAGATCGACCGGCCGGTGCGCCAGCGCCCCGACGGGACCCTGGTGGCCGCGCCCATGGGTCGCGGTGCGACCTACACCGTCACCAGCCGGCGCCAGCCGCTGAGCGAGGCTCGCCTGCGAGCGGTCGACGCCGAAGCGACCCCTGACGCCGTGCTCGAGCAGTACGCCCAGCCGCCGGTGATGACCGATCGGGTCCGTGACCTGGCACCCACGCTCGTGGCGGGCGCGGCGACCCGCTACGACGCCATCCGCGCCATCGAGACCTGGATGGGCGACCGGGTGGAGTACTCCCTCGACGCCCCCCTGGCCCCCGAGGGCGTCGACGTGGTCGACCACTTCCTCTTCGACGCCGAGCAGGGCTGGTGCGAGCAGATCGCGTCATCGCTCGTGGTGCTCGCCCGCGCCAACGGGATCCCCGCCCGGCTGGTGACCGGGTTCGTGCCCGGCGACCGCGACCCGGTCACGGGCCGGTGGCTCGTCCGGGCGAGGGAAGCCCACGCCTGGGCCGAGGTGTGGTTCCCCGAGGTCGGCTGGGTGCCGTTCGACCCCACCGCCGACGTCCCGCTCGCCGGCGAGGACGGCGGGCCCCAGACCATCGCCGAGTGGCTGGCCGACCACCTCGTGCTCCTCGCGCTCGGGGCGATCGCCGTCGCGCTCGCCGCCGGTCCGCTGCGGGCCGCGGTCCGCCGCCGGCTCGCCGCCCGGGCGGACCGTCCCCAGGGGTGGGCGGCCGAGACCGACGCCCGCCTCGCCGCCCTCGGCGATCGGGTCGACCGGCCCCGACGGCTCGACGAGACCGCCGGCGCCTACGCCACGGCGCTGGCCGAGCGGTGGGCCGATCCGCGCCTGGCCGCCGTGGGCCACGCCCTCGACGACGCCCTCTACGCCCCCGCGCCACCCGACGCGGCCCGCCGTGCCGCCTGCGACGAGGTGCTCGACGAGCTGGCCGATGCCGAGGCGCCGGCCCCGGATCCGGTGGGGGCGCCGTCGGCCTAGGGTCGTCCGGTCCCCGATACCGGAGGTTCGGATCCGTGACCGTGCACGTGGAGTTCTCGGGCGTCGACGACGCCGTCGCCGTGGTGACCCTGGACCGCCCCGAGCGTCGCAACGCCCTCGACCACGAGACCCTGGTGGCGCTGCTCGACGTGCTCGGTCAGCTCGAGGAGCGATCGCCGCGGGCGGTGGTGCTCACCGGGGCTGCGGGCCACTTCTGCTCGGGTGCCGACCTCAGCGGCGTGGAGGACGCCGAGTTCACCGCGCTGCTCCAGCAGGTCCTGGCCGGCCTCCGTGCCCTGCCGTGCGTGACGCTGGCGGCGGCCGAGGGCGCCGCGCTGGGGGCGGGCACCCAGCTGGCGGTGGCGTGCGACCTGCGCACCGCCACCCCCGATGCCACCTTCGGGATCCCGGCCGCCAAGCTCGGGCTGATGGTCGACCACTGGACGGTGCAGCGCACCGCCCTGCTGCTGGGCCCGTCGCTGGCCCGGTCCGCGCTGCTGGCCGCCGAGCCGGTGACGGGCGACGCGGCCCACCGGGTCGGCTTCGTCCACCGCCTGGGCCCGCCGTCGGAGGCGATCGACTGGGCCGAGCGGATCGCCACGCTGGCGCCCCTCACCATCGCCGGCCACAAGCTGATGCTCGACAAGCTCGAGGAGCCCCCGGCCGCCGACGCCGAGGTGGCCGCCGCCCGCGACCGGGCGTGGAGCAGCGAGGACCTGGCCGAGGGCCTCGACGCCTTCCGCAACCGCCGCACCCCCA
>JAGQSL010000124.1 GCA_020439525.1 Acidimicrobiales bacterium
TAGCGGTAGCTGACGTGATCGAACACGAGCTCCGGCGAGGTGGGCGTCGCCAACGCGCCCGAGGACGGCTTCGAGGCACGAAAGCGCGCCCGTTCCCGCGCCAGGTTCTCGGTGAACGGCGCCGCCTCCACGATGGTGTGGTAGTAGCCCTGGAGGTTGCTGGTCATGTTCATCGAGCGGACGAGCATCACCACGATCGCGCCGAGTGACGCCAACGGCCGATCGATGACCGCGTAGACCGCCCACAGCCCGATCAGCAAGATGGCGATGGCGAACAGCTGGTACGCGGACGTGACCACCCGCTGGAGCAGTTGGCTCACGTAGATCGGACGCACCTCGGCCTTCGTCGCCTCCGAGAGGCGTTCGGCGACCTCGGCGTTCACGCCGAACGCCCGCACCTCGAGCGAGAGGCCGATCGCCTCCAGCGAAGCGTTGGCGAACTTGCGGCCGGCCGCCACCTGGAGCAGGGCGTACCGCTTCGCCACCGCGCTGAGGGGCCGCAGCAGCACGAAGAGCAACAGGCCGCTGACCACGACCAGCACCGCGGTCAGTGGGTCGACCACGATCGCGGACGCCAGCAGGGCGACGAGCGTGAACGACACCAGGAAGGACCCCGACACGACCATGATCGCGGAGGAGACCTTGGCGACGTGGCGGACGAGGAGATCGTGCACCGCCGACTCGTCCATCGACGACTGCACGTCCCACGAGGCGAGCGCGTAGTCGCTGAACGTGCCGGCGCGAAGCCGGGTGACGAGGCGACCGATCAGCAGCGCGTTCAGGTGCCCGGCGAAGAACTGCGCCGCGGCACGCAGCAGGGCGAGCGCGATGCCGATCGCGAACAGGCTCTTGATGTCGAGGTGCAGGTCCTTCAGCGGCCCCAGCCCCGCCTCGAGATCGCCACCCCCGCCACCGATGCCGAACGCGAGCTTGGCGAGCACCACGAGGAGGAGCGCCTCGCACATGCCGCCGAAGAAGGACACGATTGCCTGGCCCCAGATCGCACGCCCCTCGCCCTCGAACATCGGCCGGTAGATGGCGATGATCCCATCGGGACCGCGCAGCTTGGTGCTAGCGCTCGTGGTGTTGGAACTCATGGGGTGGTGTCGTCTCCTGGGCCGGCCCATCTCGGGTGCCGCCACGGGTTCGCGTCGGGGTCGACCAGGGTAGATCCCGGGTCGGGCGCGAGCGGGATCCACGGACGGCCCGAGTGGGGTTGCGGGCACCCGGCGCCCCGCCGGGATCGGAGGCCGTTCACCGGGCCCGATCCGCCAGGTCGAGCGGACGGAGGTGGCGATCGGCCCACAGCTGCAGCGCCAGCAGGTTCCACAGGGCGCGCGTGCGGTCGACCCGGCCGCTGCGGTGGTCCTCGTACCAGTCCGCGAGGCCGTCACGATCGAACACGCCCGAGGGGAACGCGTCCGGGCCGAGCAGGTGGTCGACCACGACGGGCTGGAGCTCCTCCCGCAGCCATCGACCGAGCGGGACGGTGAAGCCCCGCTTGGCGATCGGGATCGTCGCCGGGTCGACCCGAGCGGCGAGCGCCCGGCGCAGGACCCCCTTGCCCACCGAGCCGTCGAGCGCGGCCGAGGGATCGACACGTGCGGCGAGGTCGGCCAGCTCGAGGTCGAGGAGCGGCACCCGGACCTCCAGCGAGTGGTGCATGCTCGCCCGATCGACCTTGGCGAGGATCATCGGCAGGTGGTAGCGGAGCTCGTTGCCACGCACCCACTGCAGCAGCTCGTCGTCGCTCGGGCAGCCTCGGAGGTCGAACCCGGTGAGATCCTCGGGCAGGTCGCCGACCTCCGGCGCGACCTGCACGAAGTCCGACCGGCGCATCCCGGAGTGCGCGTCGAGGTACCAGTCCCCCAGGGTCGGGAACAGGATCCCCCGGGCCGGGCGGCGGTGGTTCGGGAGGGGCTTGCTGGCCCCGTAGAGGCCCACCCTCGCCGCCCGAGGGAGCGCGAACCATCGGCGGGCCCGCCGCACCTTGGCGAAGCGCGGGTAGCCCCAGAACAGCTCGTCGCCCCCGTCCCCGGACAGGACCGCCTTGACCTGCTCGGCCGCCAGCGCCGACACGAGCAGGGTGGGGAACGACGAGTAGTCGCCGAACGGTTCGGGGTAGGCGGCCGCGACCTCCTCGATCATCGCCAGCGCATCGCTGCCGGTGATGCGGCGGAGGTGCTGGTCGACGCCGAGCTGCTGCGCGTACGCCGTCGCCGCCGCGGACTCGTCCATCTGCGGATCGTCCGTGCCGATGGAGAAGGCCGCCACCCGCTCGGTCGTAGCGCGCACCATCGATGCGGCGACCAACGGGGAGTCGATCCCTCCCGAGAGGAACACGCCGACGGGGACGTCCGCGACCATCTGGCGGGCGACGGCCTCGTCGACCGTGGCGGCGACCGCCTCGTCGGCGTCGGCGCCCCGCAGGCGGTCCTCGGGCGGAGGCGCCGCCGCCAAGGTCCGGAACGCACCGTGGCGTGGCGGGCGCCCGTCGACCCCGACCGACACCCAGTGGCCGGGCTCCACCTGGCCCGTCGCTTCGTGGAGCCCGTAGGGGGCGGGGACGAAGCCGAGGCGCAGGTAGAGGCCGAGCACCCGGCGGTCGACGCGCGACCGGTCACAGCGACGGTGCCGGACGACCTGGTCGTACTGCGAGCCGAACACGAAGGTGCCGTCGGCCCACCACCAGTACAGGGGCTTGATGCCCACCGGGTCGCGGGCCAGCAGGAGCTCACGAGCGTCGCGGCGATACCAGGCCAGGGCGAACATCCCGTTGAAGCGAGCGAGCGCGTCGGTCCCCCAATGGCCCAGCGCCTCGAGCACGACCTCGGTGTCCGACGACGACCGGAAGCGGCGCCCGGCCGCTTCCAGCTCTCGTCGGAGCTCCCGGTAGTTGTAGAGCTCGCCGTTGAACACCAGCACCTGCCGGCCGTCGGCCGAGGCCATCGGCTGGTGGCCACCGGCGCTGAGGTCGATGATCGACAGCCGTCGGAAGCCGAGCGCGCACACGGCCCCGTCGTCCCATGCACCCACGTCGTCGGGCCCCCGGCGGGCCATCAGCTCGCCCAAGGCCGCCACCTCGGCGACGTCGAGCTCGCTCAGCCCATCGGCGACGACCATCCCCGTGATCCCGCACACGTCAGGCCTCCACCCGTCGGCGATCGTCGGCGGCGCGCACGACCGCATCCCACCGATCGATGATGGCCGACCAGCCCAGCTCGTCGTCGACCCGCCGCCGCCCCGCGGCCGCCAGCTCGGCGCGCCGCCGCGGATCGGCGAGGAGACCGTCGAGGACCTCGGCCAGCGCGGCCGGATCGGCTGGCGCCACGAGCACGCCGTCGACGCCGTCGCGGACCAGCGTCCGGACGGCCGCCAGGTCGCTCGCCACCACGGGTCGCCGGGCCGCCCATCCGTCAGCGATACCGAGCCCGAAGGACTCGTCGAGCGAGGGGGCGACGACGATGTCGCAGGCGGCGAGCAGCAGGCGGCGCTCCTCCTCGGGGAAGGACTCGCGAAGCGTCAGCCGGTCTGCCGGCAGCCCCACCGCCTCCGCCGCCGGGCGGACGTCGTACCCCGACGGCCGTCCGGCGACGAGGACGCCCAGCTCGGGGTGCGCCGCCACGAGCTGGGCCGAGGCGGCCAGCACGCTGTCGATGCCCTTGTAGGCCGCGAGCCGGCCCACGTAGCCGACCGTGGTGCGCTCGGCCAGCCCGAGCTCGGCCCGCGCCTGGTCCGGCGTGAGGTCGAGCGCCTCGTCGACGTCGGTGCCGGGCGGGATCACGTGGAGCTCAGCGACCGCCGGGGCCGTGCGCCGGTGCACGTCCCGCTCGTGCTCGGTGGCGGCGACCAGGGCGTCGCAGCGACGCAGGGCCCGCTGGACGCCGAGCGCGACCTCGTAGCGCCCGAGGTGCAGGAGCGGCAGCCCGATGAGGCGCGCTCGCCGCCGAGGCCAGCGCGCCGGAGCGACGAAGGTGAGGAACGGGGCGGAGCACGCGATCACCACGTCGCGATCGCGCAGGGCTCGGCGCACGGCCGCCAGCAGCGACGGCGAGAGCGGGCCGGCCAGCCAGGGGCCGACCACCCCGGCGTGGGGCCCGGTGGCCCAACCCGGCCGACGCATCCACGCGCCTCGGAGGGCGCGCTGGGCGAGCCGCAGCGGTTCGGGGCTCCGGTGGCGACGCACCCGCACGCCCCCCAGCTCCTCGTCCTGCACGCCCACGCGGCCCGGATGGCGGGCGCCGATCGAGCCGAGCGCGTCGGTGGTGAGGACCTCGACGTCGTGGCCGTGACCGGCGAGCCCCTCGGCCAGCCGCCGCACGAGGAGTTGCGAGCCTCCGACCGACGGTGCGTACGCGAGGGCGACGAACGTGATCCTCACCGGGTCACCCTCCCGACGCCGGCGCCGGCGGGATCCCGGCCGTCTCGGGGAGCGCGGCGCGCACGACGCGATCGATCGTGGTGCTGTCGCGACGTCGCACGAAGCGCTGGAGGAGGGACCAGAGCACCTGGAGGTCGATCCACGGCGACGCCTCGCGGACGTACCAGGCGTCGATCGCCAGCTTCACCGGCAAGATGTCCTGGGCGTAGCTCGCCGCCGGGTCGACGCCCGTGAGCGCGTCGGCCTCCCACCGCTCGACCACCAGCTGGGTCGGGCCGGCGACCCCCGGCCGGACGGCCACCACGGCACCCCACCGCGGATCGTCCAGGTCCACCATCGAGGGCGTCTCGGGCCGAGGCCCGAGCAGCCCCATCTCGCCGCGGAGCACGTTCCAGAGCTGCGGGAGCTCGTCGATGCGCCACCGGCGCAGCCACGCTCCGGTGGTCGTGATCCGCGCGTCGGCCGCACCCGTGATGGCCGAGCCGGTCGCCGAGCCGTCCGGCGCCTCGGCGCGCATCGAGCGCAGCTTCCACATCGTGAACACCCGGCCGCCTTCACCCACGCGGGCCAGCCCCACGAACGCCGGCGGCCCCTCGCGACGTCGCACCAGCCAGGCCAGCAGGGCGACGACGGGCCCGAGGATCGGCACCAGCGCCAGCGCCAGCAGCCGGTCGAGCAGCGAGGTCCGCATCGTGAGCCAACGGCTGCGAGGACCCGCCGATGGGCTCACGGCACCGCGTCGGCGAGGACGTCGAGGACCCGGTCGACCTGGCCCGGGCGGAGCTCGGCGTGCAGGGGCAGGCTCAGGGCCCGATCGGCGAGCGCTTCGCTGACGGGGACGCCCCCCGGGCCGATCTCGGCGTGCTCGGCGAACCAGGAGAAGCGGTGCAGCGGTCGGAAGTGGATGCCGGTGCCGATCCCCGCCGCACCGAGGCAGCCCACCACCTCGGTCCGGTCGATCCCCTCGTCGAGCAGCGCCACCATCAGGTGGTCGGCCGAGCGATCGTCGCCGCGCAGCGGATCGATCCCGGCGATCTCGCTGAGGCCGGCGCGGTAGCGCTCGACCAGCGCCCGACGCTGCGCCTGCATCTCGTCGAAGCGGTCGAGCTGGCTGCAGGCCAGCGCCGCCAGGAGGTCGGGGAGGTTCGCCTTGAGGCCCGGCTCGAGCATGTCGTAGTCGGTGCGGCCCCCGACGCGGTACCGATCCCATGCGTCGTTCGACAGGCCGTGCAGGCGCTGGCTCCGAGCGAACCGCGCCAGGTCCTCGTCGTGGGTGGCGAGCGCACCGCCCTCCGCCGAGGTCAGGTTCTTGGTGGCGTAGAAGGAGAAGCACGCCCCCACCGTCCCCGCGCCCGACATCTGGCCCCGATGGTCGGTGGCGCCCAGGGCGTGGGCCGCGTCCTCGACGACCGGGATGCCGGCGCCGGCGGCGAGGGCGTGGATCGACTCGTCGACCGGTGCGCCGGCGAAGTGGACCACGACCAGGCCGTCGAGCCCCGCATCGATCGCCGAGGCGACCGCGTCGGGCGAGAGGTTCAGCGAGTCGGGCTCGACGTCGAGCAGGACCGGCGTGCCGCCCGCGTGGACGATCGACGAGGCCGAGGCCACGAACGTCCACGCCGGCACCCCCACGCGCGCCCCGGGCGGGAGCCGAAGGCTGCGCAGCGAGATCTCCAGGGCGGCGGTGCACGAGGACACCGCGACGACGAACGGTGCGCCGAGCCGCTCGGCGAGGCGCTCCTCCAGCTCGTGGCTCACCGCACCGGTGCTGAGCCAGCGGCTGCGCAAGACCTCGACGACCCGCTCGATGTCGCCCTCGGTCACCGACGGCGGCGAGAACGGGACCTGCTGGTCGTCGAGGCTCACCGGAGCCCCTCGACGGCCGTGCGCAGGGCGTCGATCACCGCGCCCTGGTCATCGCTGCCCAGGTACGGGTGCATCGGCAGCGAGAGCACCTCGGTGGCCGCCACGTCGCTGACCGCCATGCCGCCCGCCCCCACCGGATGGTGGCGGTAGGCCTGCTGGCGGTGGAGCGGCAGGGGGTAGTAGATGGCCGTGGGGATGCCTGCCGCGGCGAGCGCCTCGGCCACCCGGTCGCGATCGGGGATCCGGACGGTGTACTGGGCCCAGGCGGATCGGACGCCATCGGGCACCACCGGCGTCACGACGAGGTCGCGCAGGCCGTCGTCGTAGCGACGGGCCACCTCGGCTCGACGGTCGAGCTCGTCGGCGAAGATCGCCAGCTTCGGCAGCAGGATCGCGGCTTGGAGGGTGTCGAGCCGACCGTTGATCCCGAGCCGGACGTTGTCGTACTTGTCGCTGCCCGAACCGTGCACCCGCACCGAGCGGAGCACGGCGGCATCCTCGGGGTCCTGCGCCACCACCGCCCCGCCGTCGCCGTAGCAGCCGAGCGGCTTGGCCGGGAAGAACGAGGTCGTGGTGAGGGGGGCGAAGCATCCCACCCGCACGTCCTCGACGCTCGCCCCGAAGCTCTGCGCCGCGTCGGCGATCATCCACAGACCGTGGCGCTCGCACACCTCGCCGATGGCCGAGTAGTCCGCCGGCAGCCCGAAGAGGTCGACGGGGATCACCCCCGCGGGCCGCAGGCCGGCGGGGAGGTCGGCGACGGCCGCCTCCAGGCTGTCCGGGCACAGGTCGTAGGTCACCGCGTCGATGTCCACGAAGACCGGCGTGGCGCCGAGCAGCGCCACGGCCTCCGCCGTGGCGGCGAAGGTGAACGACGGGACGAACACGGCGTCGCCGGGGCCGACGGACCGCACGAGGAGCGCCATCACCAGGGCATCGGTGCCGCTGGCGCAGCTGACGACGTCGCCCTCGCCCACGAAGTCGGCCAGGGCGGCCTCGAGCTCCGCGACCTCGGGGCCCATGATGTAGCGACCGTGGTCGAGCACCCGCGCCACGGCGGCGTCGATCTCTTGGCGGAGGCGGCGCTGCTGCGCTGCCAGGTCGATGAACTGCACGGGTCAGCCCTCCGGAGCGATCTCTTCCAACCCGCCGTCCTTCACCTGGTACCGCCGTCCGCTGCGCGGGCACACGAGGTCGTCGCCCAGGCGCTCGCCATCGTGGCTCATCCAGCCGATCTGCCGAGCGGGAGCGCCCACGACGAGCGCGTGGGCCCGAACCGGCCGGTTGACCACGGCGCCGGCACCGATGAAGGCGTAGGCGCCGATCTCGTTGCCGCACACGATCGTGGCGTTGGCCCCGATGGTGGCACCCCGCCGCACCACCGTCTGGCGGAACTCGTCTCGGCGCGACACCTCGGCGCGCGGGTTGTACACGTTCGTGAACACGCACGACGGGCCGCAGAACACCCCGTCCTCGAGCGTGACGCCCTCGTAGACGCTCACGTTGTTCTGGATGCGGACGCGATCGCCCACCGTGACGTGCGGGCCCACCACCACGTTCTGGCCCAAGGTGCAGTCGCGCCCGATGCGGGTGTCGGTCAGGACGTGGCTGAAGTGCCAGATCCGGGTGCCCGACCCGATCTCGGCGCCATCGTCGACGTAGGCGGATTCGTGGACGACCGCGCCGTCGCTCATCGCGGCGCGCTCTCGTGCTCGAGCGTGCGCAGCGATGCCTCGGCCCTCGCCAGCACCCGCAGGACCCGCAGCCCCTCGTTGCCGTCGGTGCGCGGGATGGCCCCGGTCTCGACGCACGACAGGAAGTGCTCGCACTCCATCCGCAGCGGCTCCGTCGGCGCGAGCTCGATCGCCAAGCCCTCGGCTCGCGCCGGGCGCGGGCGCCCGGCGCTCCAGTCGACGCCGTGCTCGTACACCACGAGCTTGGACTCCCACGGCTGGAGGTCGTCGAAGACGGCCATGGCGTCGCTGCCGACGACGACCAGCCGCTGCTCCTTGAACGGGTGCAGCCACGACACGAACACGTGGGCGCGCACCCCTCCGGGGAACCCGAGGTGGGTCGTGGTCACGTCGGCCACGTCGGTGCTGAGGTAGCTCGCGCCGGTGGCCCACACCTCGTCGGGCTCGGCGCCGACGAGCGCGAGGAGCATCGAGAGGTCGTGGGGGGCGAAGCTCCACAGCGAGTTCTCCTCCTGCCGGAACTGCCCGAGGTTCAGCCGGTTGGAGTAGAGGTACCGCAGCTGGCCCAGGCGGCCCTCGGCCACGAGGTCGCGCAGCGCCAGGAAGGCCACGTGGTACTGGAGGAGGTGGCCCACCATCAGGACCCGATCCCGAGATGCGGCGAGCGCGACGGTGCGCTCGGCGTCGTCCACGGTGAGGGCGAGGGGCTTCTCGACGAAGACGTGCTTGTCGGCGAGCAGCGCCGCGTCGGCCAGGCGGGCGTGGTCGGCCGCCGGCGCGGCGATCACCACGGCATCGATCCCGCCATCGGCGAGCACGTCGGCGAAGCGGCGAGCCGGCACGCCGTGAGCCTCCGCCTGGGCCGCGGCCACCGACGGATCGGGGTCGACGACGGCCGCCAGGGAGCCCAGCGACGCGTGGGTGCGCACGTGGTTCTTGCCCCATGCACCGCAGCCGACCACGGCGACGCGCACGGGATGCTCACCTGTTCGACGGTCCACGGTTCTCCCCCCTTGCGGGGTCCAACCCTAGCGACCACCGGCCGGGCACCTGCACTCGGCGCTCGGCGCTCGAACGGCCCGATCGCGCGAGGATGCGCCGGTGAGGGCCGCCCCCCAAGTGTTGCTCGTGAGCCACGACGCCAGCCGCACCGGCGCCCCCGCGGTGGCGACCTCGTTCGCACGCTGGGCGGCGCGCACCGGTGCGGCCCAGATCCACGTCGCCCTGCTCGGCGGCGGCCCGCTCACCTCGACGCTCCGGGCGCTCGGACCCACCACCGTCGCCTCCCGCGCCGAGGTGGAGCTGGCCCGGGCGGCTGGCCCCCGAGCCCACGCGCCCCGGCTGCGGCGGGCGGCGCGCTCGTTCGACCGTCCCCCGATCGTGGTCGCCAACACGCTCGCGGCGTGGCCCGCGGCCGCCACCGTCGAGCGCCGCGACGCCCTCGTCTGCTGGGTGCACGAGCTCGACCGGCTCGCCGACGTCCTCGTCGCCCCCGACCAGCGGTCGGCGCTGATCGCCGCCACCGATCGGTTCCTCGCCGCCGGCCCCGCCGTGGCGCGGATGCTGGTGGAGCGCTGGGGCATCGCCCCCGCCCGCGTCGCCACGGTCCCGCCCCTGGTCGAGCCGCCCGCGCCCGGCGCCCCCCGTTCGGAGCGACGCGTCCTCGGCGCGGGCGCCCTCGTCCCCCGCAAGGGGGCCGACCTCTTCGTCTCGGTGCTCGCGTCCCTCGATCCGCCGCTCACGGCCGAGGGGGCCGCATGGGTCGGTGGTCCCGACGATGGCGCCTACGCCACGCAGGTCCGGTCGGATCTGCGTCGCGCCGGGCTCGATGGTCGCGTCCATCTCGTCGGGCCGGTCCCGACGCTGGAGCCCTGGTGGCCTGCGGACGGCGTGCTGCTCCACCCGGCGCGCGAGGACCCGGCGCCGCTGGTGGTCGCCGAAGCCGCGCTGCGAGCGGTGCCGGTCGCCACCTGGACCACCGGTGGCGCCGCCGACCTGCTCCGCGACGCCGGCTGCGCCCACCTCGTCGCACCGGCGGGCGATGTGGTGGGGCTCGCCGAGCGGCTGGCGAGGCTGCTGGCGGACGCCGACGAGCGTCGAGCGGTGGGGCGAGCGCTGGCCGACGCCGCCGCCCCGCAGCTGGTCGATCGGGCGGCACCACGGACGCTGGCGGCGATCCGGGGCGACCGATGAGCGGCCCGGTGGTGTGGATCCTGGCCCCACCCCTCGGCGCGGGCGGGGCGCCCACCATGCTCGTCCGGTACCTGCGTTGGCTCCGCTCGCCGGCGGGGTGCGCCGACGGGACCGTCCCCGAGGTCCACGTCGTCGCCGGAGCCGACGGCACGTCGGCCGCCGAGGTCACCCGGCTGGCCGAGTCGACCACCCTCCTCGGACCGGCCGAGGGACGCTCGGTCGCGGGCACCGTGGCCGCCGCCGGTGCACAGCTCGGCCACGAGGCCGCGGCGGCCGCGGTGTGGCAGCGATGGGCCCGGCGGCGGGTCCGGCACCTCCCTCGCCCCGACGTGGTGGTCGTCCACGGGGCCGGCGCCTGGCCCCTGTGGCGCGCCGTGGCGCCGAGGTGCGGGCGCGCCCGGCTGGTGCTGCACCTCCACGAGCTCAGCGTGGCCATCGGCCGATCGGTGCCGGCGAGCGAGCGATGGTCTCTCGCCGCCGAGCCCGATGCGATCGCGGCGCCGTGTCGACCCGATGCCGGGCTACGCGCCCTCCTCGGCGCCCGGGCCGACGAGGTCGTGGTCGTCCCCGAGTGCGCGGAGCCTCCGACCCCGAACGATCTCCAGGCCGACGCCCGCCTGGTGGTCGGGATCGGCGAGGCCGGCTGGCGCAAGGGGACGGACCGCTTCGAGGCGCTGGCCCACGAGCTGGCCCGACGCCGCCCCGAGGTCGCCTGCCAGTGGATCGGTGCCCCACCACCGCCGGGCTGGGCGCTCGCCGACGACGATGCCGGGCCGGTGCACTGGGACGGCTGGCATCCCGATCCCTGGGCGAGGGTCCCGCCGCGGGCCGTGGTGGTCGTGCCCAGCCGTGAGGACCCTCTCCCGCTGGTGGCCATCGAGGCGGCCCGGCGCGGGCACGCGGTCGTGGCGAGCGGCGACGGTGGCCTGGCCGACCTGCTCGACGAGGGGCGAGGCTGGTTCGTCGCCTCCGCCGACGTCCGCGACCTGGCCGACGCGGCCGAGGCCGCGCTCGACGAGGCGGCGACGACCGGCCTCCGGGCGGCCCGCCTGCGGGCGCACGCCGACGCCCACCTCGCTCCCGAGGCGGTGGGACCGAGGTGGCTCGCGCTGATCACCGGTCGACCGGCGCCGCCGGTCGACCCCGAGCCGGGGCGCTAGGCACCGATCCCGGACGCGCCACGGGCGCCCCGTGGGGCGCCCGTGGTTCGGTTCGTTCGCTCGGTCGGGGTCGGCGACCGAGGCGTCAGACCTGCTGGAGCTTGATCTCGATGTCGACGCCGGCCGGGAGGTCGAGGCGCTGGAGCGAGTCGACGGTCTTGGGCGTGGGCTCGAGGATGTCGAGCAGCCGCTTGTGGATCCGCATCTCGAAGTGCTCGCGCGAGTCCTTGTACTTGTGCGGCGACCGGATCACCGTGTAGCGGTGCTTGGTCGTCGGCAGCGGGATCGGGCCCCGCACCGTGGCGTTGGTGCGCAGCACCGTCTCCACGATCTTCTTGGTGGACTGGTCGATCACCTCGTGGTCGTAGGCCTTGAGGCGGATCCGGATCTTCTGGGCGTCAGCCATCGTGCTCGTCGTCTCTACTTGATGATCTTGGTGACGCGGCCGGCGCCCACGGTGCGGCCACCCTCACGGATGGCGAACCGCAGACCCTCGTCCATGGCGATCGGCGCGATCAGCTCCACGGTCATCTGCGTGTTGTCACCCGGCATGCACATCTCCGTGCCCTCCGGCAACGAGATCGTCCCGGTCACATCGGTGGTCCGGAAGAAGAACTGCGGCCGATAGTTCGCGAAGAACGGCTTGTGACGGCCACCCTCCTCCTTCGTGAGCACGTACACCTCACCCTCGAAGTTCGTGTGCGGCGTGATCGACCCCGGCTTGCACAGCACCTGACCACGCTCCACGCCGTCAC
>JAGQSL010000125.1 GCA_020439525.1 Acidimicrobiales bacterium
TGGGCACCGCCACCTACTTCTCGCCCGAGCAGGCCCAGGGCAAGCCGGTCGACGCCCGCTCCGACCTGTACTCCCTCGGCGTCGTGCTCTACGAGATGGCGTGCGGCAAGCCGCCGTTCTCGGGCGACAGCCCCGTCGCCATCGCCTACCAGCACGTGCAGGAGCCGATCCCACCGCTGGCCGAGCGGGTGCCCGACATCCCGGCCGACTACGGGCGGATCGTCGATCGAGCGCTGGCCAAGGACCCCGACGACCGCTACCCCGACGGCGCCGCCATGCGGGCCGACCTGCTCCGGTTCCGCGACGGGCGACCGATCGCGGCGGTGAACGCCGTGCCCACCGGACCGTCCCGCCCGCCCACGCCCACACCGGCACCGGTCCCGACGCCACCGCCGGTCGCCACGGGCACCGTCGCGGCGACGCCGGCCGCGACCAGCAGCTCGCGCAAGACGTGGTGGTTCTTCGTCATCATCCTCCTGCTGCTGATCGTCCTCGGTGGCCTGCTGGTCGCGTTCGGCCAGCAGCTCGGGATCTTCGACGACCAGGCCCGTCAGGTCACGGTCCCGTCCGTGGTCGGCCAGGACGTCGGCACCGCCACCGAGGCGCTCGAAGGGCTGAAGTTCGAGGTCCGGACCACCGAGCGCGAGGCCGAGGAACCGGCCGGGGAGGTGCTCGACCAGAGCCCGAAGGCCGACGAGCAGGTCGACGAGGGCTCGACCGTCGTGCTGACCGTCAGCGCCGGCATCGGCCAGGTCACGGTCCCGCCGCTCACCGGCCTCTCCGAGGACGAGGCGCGCACCGCCCTGCGCGACGCGCAGTTCTCCGTCGATCCGACCGTCCGCTACGAGGCGACCACCGACGAGACCATGGTGGGCAAGGTGCTCCGCTCGGAGCCGTCGAGCGGGGCCCTCGCCGACAAGGACACCGCCGTCGTGCTGATCATCGGCGAGGCGCCCGAGGAGACCACGACGACCGCGGCGCCCACCACCACGACCACCGCCGCGCCCACGACCACGACGACAACATCGCCGCCGACCACCACGACCACCGCGCCACCCACCACGACCACCACCTCGACGCCGAGCACCACCACGTCGACGCCGAGCACCACCACGTCGACGCCGTAGGGCGCCGACCGCCGGGTCAGACGGTGGCGAAGGCGTCGACCTGGGTGAGGAAGTTGCCCACCAGGTCGTGGCCGCCGACGGTGAGGATCGACTCGGGGTGGAACTGGACCCCCTCGGTGGGGGCGTCGCGGTGGCGCAGGCCCATGACGATCCCGTCGTCGGTCTCGGCGGTGATCTCCAACACGTCGGGCACCGTGGCTCGATCGACGATCAGCGAGTGGTACCGGGTGGCCTCGAGGGGCTGGGGGAGGCCGGTGAAGACGCCCGTCCCCTGGTGGCGGATCAGCGACGTCTTCCCGTGCATGATCTCGGGCGCCCGCACCACGGTGCCGCCGAAGACCTGGCCCAGGCACTGGTGGCCGAGGCAGACGCCGAGCACCGGCTTGCGGCCCGTGAAGTGCAGGATCGCCTCGTTGGAGAGGCCGGCGTCGTCGGGCGAGCCGGGGCCGGGCGAGATGAGCACGCCGTCGGGGTCCAGGTCGATGGCGTCTTGCAGGGTGAGGGCGTCGTGGCGGTACACGAGCGGCTCGGCGCCCAGCTCGCCGAGGTACTGGACGAGGTTGTAGACGAACGAGTCGTAGTTGTCGATCACCAGCACCCGGCGGCCCATGGCGCCACGGTAGTGCCGTCGACCCGAGCCGCCCGCAGCGGTTCGGTAGGCTCGCCCGCCTATGGCTGACGACGTGAACGACACCGCCGCCGACGACGCGCCGGGCACCGACGAGGCGCTCGTCGAGGACCCCGCCGCCGGTCCCGGCGACGAAGCGGACGAGGCTGCCGAGGTCGAGGACGGCGCGGAGGACGGCGACGAGGACGAGGACGTCCCGCCGCCGAGCGAGGCGAAGAAGAAGGCCGACGCGGTGATCGCCGAGCGCCGGGCCAAGGACCCGAGCGCGGCCGAGCGCAAGGTGGAGCGGCGCGTGGTCACCAGCCGCCGGGTCACCCCCAAGGCCGGGGCCAAGCCGGCGAAGGACGCGGCGCCCGCCGCCGAGTCCAAGGCCCGCGACGCCAAGAAGACCGAGCAGGTGGTGGCCCGCTCCGCCACGCTGCCCACGGCTCAGGCCGAGAAGTACCGCGGGCCCAGCCCGTGGTGGGTGCCGGTGATCATGTTCGGGCTGATCATCGTGGGCGCGCTGGTGATCATGCTCAACTACATGGGCGCCTTCGGCGACCCCGAGAACGTTCGCCTGGTCATCGGCCTCGTGCTGATCCTGGGCGGGATCATCACCGCCACCCAGTACCGCTGATCCCACCCGGCCACCTTGCGGGGGCCCGACGCCCAGGTGGCGGCGAAGTTACAGGGGTGTGACCCTCCCCAAGGTTCTCCACAGGTTGGGGAAAGGTCCTGGGGATGGGGACGCCGGCCTCGCTCGCGGTCGAGCGGTGCTAGAGGTCCTCGACCGGGGTGACGAGGTCCATGTCCTCCATGCAGTGCCGGGGTGGCTCGGGCACCTCGTCGTTCGCCATGGTCATCCGCACCTCGGTGGCGCAGATCGAGCAGCGGTACACCAGGCGGACCTTCCGCAGCTCGCCCGGCTCGGGCGGCTCGGGGATGGGCCGGGCGAAGCCGCCCAGCACGTTCATCCCCACCTTGAGCAGGACGGCCATCGCCACCAGCGCGATGAGCACCCGGAAGACATCGCCCCCGGAGATGGCGAGGACGGCGGCGGCGATCACGCGCCGAGCCTACCGATGCGGCCTCGACGCGACGGTGCCCCGGTCCGAGGACCGGGGCACCGCAGCGATCGGGGAGGGACCGGAGGGAGGGAGTGGACCGTCCCCGACCGCACCGGGAGCGTCGACCCGAGGGTCAGTCCAGGCGCTCGATGATGGTGGCGTTGGCCATGCCGGCACCCTCGCACATCGTCTGGAGGCCGTAGCGGCCGCCGGTGCGCTCGAGCTCGTTGAGCAGCGTGCTCATGAGCTTGGTGCCCGAGCAGCCCAGGGGGTGGCCCAGGGCGATGGCCCCGCCGTTCACGTTCACCTTGCTCCAGTCGGGGCTGAACTCCTTGCCCCAGGCGAGCACCACCGAGGCGAAGGCCTCGTTGATCTCGACGAGGTCGATGTCGCTGAGCGACAGGCCCGAGCGCTCGAGGATCTTGTGGGTGGCGGGGATGGGCCCGGTCAGCATCTCGATCGGGTCGACGCCGGCGAGGGCGAACGAGTGGAACTTCGCACGGGGCTTGAGCCCGAGCTCCTTCGCCTTCTCCTCGCTCATGATCAGCACGGCCGAGGCGCCGTCGGTGATCTGCGACGAGTTGCCGGCGGTGACGACGCCGTCCTCCTTGAAGGCGGGCTTGAGCTTGGCGAGCGTCTCGAGCGACGAGTCGGGCCGGATGCCCTCATCGGCGGTGACCATCTCGCCGGTCTCGATGATCTGGCCGGTCTCCCGGTCGAGGCGCTTCTCGGCCACCGCGATGATCTCGTTGTCGAAGCGGCCCTCGGCCGTGGCGGCCGCGGCGCGCTGGTGGGACTGCACCGAGAAGGTGTCGAGGTCCTCGCGGGTGAGGCCCCACTTCTCGGCGATGATCTCGGCCGAGGTGCCCTGCATGACCACGCCGCCGCGCGGGGCGTAGCGCTCCATCACCTTCGGGCCCATCGGGAACGACCCGGGGGTGACCGAGGCGCCCATGGGGGTCTTCGACATGATCTCGACGCCGGCGGCGACCACGACGTCGTAGGCGCCGGCGATCACGCCCTGGGCGGCGAAGTGGGCCGACTGCTGGGAGGAGCCGCACTGGCGATCGATGGTGGTGGCGGGCACCTCCTCGGGCCAGCCGGCGGCGAGCACGGCCGAGCGGCCGACGTTGACCGACTGATCGCCCACCTGCATGACGCAGCCCATGATCACGTCCTCGACCAGGGCGGGGTCGAGGTTGTTGCGCTCGGCGAGGGCCTTGAGGCACTCGGCCGCGAGGTCCGCGGCGTGCCAGCCCGAGAGCTTCCCGTAGCGCTTGCCGCCCGCGGTGCGGACAGCGTCGACGATGACAGCGGTAGCCATGTGGCCCCTTCCCCTTCCGGCCCCAGCGGGGTCCGAGCGGCGTTTCTAGACCGGACGGTCAAGTTCCAGTCAAGCGCCGGGGCCTCCGAGCGCGCAACCCCGCGCCGGCCTCGTCCACGAGCCGGGCGTCACACCGTCTGCTAGTCCTATGGCTCCTCCGTCCACCCGCGCACCGAACCTGGAAGGCCCTCCCATGACCTCCTCGACCGACCGCTCCACCGGCAAGACGGTCGCCCAGATCTTCGTCGACACGGCGCAGGCCCACCCCGACGTCGTCGCCCTCCGGTGGCGCGACGGCGACGGCTGGGGACGGTGGACGTTCGCGGAGTACGCCGATCGGGTGGCGCGCGCCACCACCGCGCTGCGCGAGCGGGGCGTGGGCCGGGGCGACCGCATCGTCCTCATGCTCCGCAACTGCCCGGAGTTCCACGTCCTCGACCTGGCCGCCCTGATGGTGGGCGCCACGCCGGTCTCGATCTACAACTCCTCGGCGCCCGACCAGGTCGAGTACCTGGTGAACCACTCCGGGGCGGTCCTCGGCATCGTCGAGGACGAGGGCTTCCTCTCGCGGTTCTCGCCCGTGCGCGACCAGCTCACGGCCCTCAAGACGCTCGGCATCGTGCATCCCGGCGCCGCTGAGGCCGACTTCACCTGGGACGACCTCATGGCCGCCGAGCCCGCCGACCTCGCCGAGGCCGCGTCGCAGGGCGACGACAGCGACCTGGTCACCATCATCTACACGTCGGGGACCACCGGGCCGCCCAAGGGCGTGATGATCTCCAACCGCAACGTGACCTTCCTCGCCGACGCGGTGCGCGACCTCATCCCCCTCGACTCGCTCACGGGCGCGCGCATCGTGTCGTACCTGCCGATGGCCCACATCGCCGAGCGCTCGGTCTCGCACTACCTCCAGCTGCTCGAGGGCTGCGAGGTGACCACCTGCCCCAACCCGTCCGACATCGCCGCCTACCTCCGCGAGGTGAAGCCGCACCTGGTGTTCGGCGTCCCGCGCGTGTGGGAGAAGATCCACGCCGGGGTGCAGGGCGCGCTCTCGGCCGACCCGGAGAAGGCGGGGCAGTTCGCCGAGGCGGTCGAAGCGGCCAAGCCGATCGTGCTGAACAAGGCGTGGGGTCGGGCCTCCGACGAGGAGCTGGCCACCCTGTCGTTCCTCGACGACGTCGCCTTCCGCGGCGTGCGCGAGCTGCTCGGCCTCGACGAGTGCCTCGTGGCGATCACCGGCGCCGCCCCCATCCCGCCGGACCTGCTCAGCTGGTTCCAGGCCGTGGGCGTGCCGCTGTCGGAGGTCTACGGCATGTCGGAGAACGCCGGCGCCATGACCTGGGAGCCGGTGAAGATCAAGCCCGGCACGGTGGGCCCGGCGGTCCCCGGCACCGAGGTGGCCCTCGCCGAGGACGGCGAGGTCATCTGCCGTGGCCCCCACGTCTTCCAGGGCTACCTGAACGACCCGGAGAAGACGGCCGAGACCATCGACGAGCACGGGTGGCTCCACACCGGCGACATCGGCGAGATCGACGACGACGGCTACCTCCGCATCGTGGACCGCAAGAAGGAGCTGATCATCACGGCCGGGGGCAAGAACATCAGCCCGGCCAACCTCGAGGCGGCGCTGAAGATGATCCCCCTCGTGGGCCAGGCGGCCGCGATCGGCGATCAGCGCCCGTTCGTCTCCGCCCTGGTGGTGCTCGACCCCGACGTGGCCCCGGTGTGGGCGGCCCAGCACGGGCTCGAGGGGTTGTCGATGGCGGAGCTCGCCGAGCACCCCGACGTGATCGCCGAGATCGAGGGCGGCCTCGACGAGGTCATGGCCCCGTTCAACAACGCCGAGCGCGTGAAGAAGGTGAAGGTGATCGGCGAGGAGTGGCTCCCCGACTCCGACATGCTCACGCCGACCTCCAAGCTGAAGCGTCGCGGCGTGAACGCGCGGTACGCCGGTGAGATCGAGGCCATCTACACCTGATCGCCGGGTCGGCGGGCGGCGTCGGCGATCCGGCCGGGCCCGCCCGCACAGCACCTGCTCACGGAACCCTCACGAACGGTGGGCACCCTGGGCGGCGCAGGTACGCTCGGCCGACGGCCCGGGTGGCCGACGCCGTAGGGGGTCTGCGGCGAACGACAGGGGGATGGCTGTGCGCGCAGGACGGATCGGATTGCTCGTGGCGGTCGTGGCGGTCGGGGCCGTGGGCCTCACCGGCTGCGACAACGTCACGTCGCTCGCCCGGCCCTCGACGCCGGTCGTGCTCACCGGCAACGACGTCCCGAAGCTCAAGGGCGTCCCGCCCGATCGCGTGGTGGCGTTCAAGCACGAGATCATCGGGAACGTGGGCACCTGGACGCAGGTCCCGGTGCAGGTCGACGAGCGCAAGGTGGTGGCCTACGGCTCGCAGCCGGCCAACAACGCCACCGCCGGGGTCGAGGGGAGCGTGTACGGCAACGGCTCGGGCGGCCCTACCCGGCTGCAGTACGCCGATCCGAACACGTTCGTGGGCGCCGACACGAACCCCAAGGTCGACGCCGACGACGAGATCGCCTTCCTGTCGTCGGACACGGGCGGCAAGCCCCGGGCCTCCGATGCCCCCGAGCCTCCCGGCGTGGTGGCGGGTACCGGGACCCAGGTGCTCGTGGCCGATCCGCGCGGCGAGGGCGAGTACGGCTACCTCTACCTGTTCAAGTCGAAGCCCGGCCTGGACCCGAGCGCCGGCCAGGACTACGTCGACTACGACTTCGTCCTCGCCAGCGGCGATTACAAGGCGACCTACAAGCGAGCCGACGGGCCGAACCCGGAGACCTCGACCGTGCGCACCGACGTGTACGAGGCCGGCTTCATCGATCGCTGGAAGGAGACGACGTGGAAGGTGCTGGCTCCCGGAGCCAGCGGCGTCGACATCCTCGACGGGCACAAGAACCAGTTCGCCATCGACGTGTGCGGACGCAGCAACGACACCTTCGCCGACGCCGAGGGCGCCTTCGTCGCCAACATCGACGGCCCGGTGCGCGCCATCCGCTCGTACGTGGGTGCGAACTCCGGGCCGGTGACCCAGCGCACCCACGTCTTCTACCGGGATCGTGAGGTGGTCATCACCGAGCTGCGGGTGCACCCGATCCCCGGCGTGATGGACTACCTCGACCTCAGTGCGGCGGCGACGGGCATGACCTACCGGACCTCGACGATGCCCACGCCCGTCACCGTCGACGGCTCGGCCGACTCGGTGCCGACCGGCGTGGCCGAGTGGGAGGCCTACGACGGCCCGCAGGGCCAGGTGCTCACCCAGCAGGTGTTCACCTCGACCGCCGGCCCGCTGACCACCAGCTCGTACTACCGCGACGATGCCGCCACCGCGGAGGCCCAGTGCTGGGGTGACTCGTCGCTCTACGGCGCCGCCGGCGCCGCCATCACCAGCTCCATCCCCAACACCGATCCCCGCAACCCACCGTTCGACACCTTGACCGGCGTGCGGACCACCGAGTTCGGCTCGCCCGCCGAGGACGACGGCGACATCGCCACCGACGCCGCCGATTGGGCGGCCGACCTGGCCACGCCCCTCTCGCTCCAGATCACCGCGTACGCCCCGTAGCGGGCACGCCGACCCACCCGGGCGGACCTCTGCCCAGCGGTCAGCGAGGCGGGGGCTCGGTGCCCTCCGCTTCGGCGCGGATGCAGGCGAGGGTGTGGCGCATGTGGCGCTCGAGCATGCGGGTGCGGCCCTCCACCACGGCGCCCTCCGCGCCGGGATCGCCCTCCACGAAGGCGCGCACGTGCGAGGGTCCCGGGCCGTGCTGGAAGCCGTGGCGCACGAGGGTGCCGCCGTCGCCCGTGGGCTCGAGTCGGTACCACCACGACGACGACGGCTCGGCCGGGTCGAGGACGGTCCACTCGAAGGCCTGGCCGCGATCGGCCACCGTCACGTGGCACTCCACGGTCCAGCGCATCTCGTCCATCACGTTGGTTCCGGCGAACACCGCGCCCACCTCGGCTCGGTCGTGGGGTGGCACCCACGACGTCTCGACCGTCTCGAGGTTGCGGTGCGGCGTCTGGGTGAGGTCGGTCACGAGGTCCCACACCACCTCGGGGGGTGCGGCGATCTCGATCTCGACCTCGGCGGCCATGTTCGACAGGTCCATCACGCCCCCAGCCTGCCCGCTCCGACGGCCGTCCGGTACCGTTCGGCCGCGTCGGGGCGTGGGCCTCGGGGAGGAGACGGGCGATGCGCGCCGTGGCGATGACCGACCAGCGGCCGGTGCTGGAGCTCGTCGAGCTCCCCGACCCGGAACCGGGCGAGGGCGAGGCGCTCATCCGGGTCACCGGCTGCGGCATCTGCGGGTCCGACCTTCACGTCGCCTCCGCCGTCGCCGCACCCGGGATGGTCCTCGGCCACGAGATCGCCGGCGTGGTCGAAGCGCTCGGGCCGGGCGCGGCCGAGCTCGGGGCGAAGGTGGGCGAGACGGTCGCCGTCCGCCCCTTCGCCGGGTGCGGGCACTGCCCATCGTGCAGCCGCGGCCGAGCCGACCACTGCGACGAGTTCCAGCTCCTGGGGCTGGCCCGGCCCGGCGGCTTCGCCGAGCTCACCACCGCGCGAGCCGGCGAGCTGTTCCGCCTCCCGGCCGCCGTGACCGGCGTCGAGCAGGCACTCGTCGAGCCGCTGGCGGTGGCGCACCGCGCCGTCGTGCGGGGAGGGGTGCGGCCCACCGACTCGGTCGCCATCTTGGGCGCCGGCCCCATCGGCCAGGCGGTGCTGGCCTGGGTGCGCCAGCTCGGCGTCGAGCGGATCGTCGTCACCGATCCCGCCCCGGCCCGTCGGCGGCTGGCGCTCGACCTGGGCGCCACCGCCGCGATCGATCCGATCGGCGATGAGCTCGGGATGCTCGAGCTCGCGCTGTCCGGGGCCGACGTGGTGTTCGAGTGCGCCGGACGCCCCGGGATGGTGAACCAGGCCATGGACCTCGCCGCGGTCGACGGCCGGGTGGTGGTGGTCGGCGTCTGCCTCAGCGACGACGTGACCTTCCCGTACACCGGGCTGCGCAAGGAGCTCGACGTCCGCTACGCCCTCTACTACGAGCGCGCCGACTTCACCGACACCATCGATGCGCTGAGCGCGCACCGTCTCCGCCTCGACGGCTACGTGGGCGACACGGTGGAGCTGGCCGATCTGCCGGCCCGCTTCGCCGAGCTGGTGGCCGGCGCCGACGGCGGCAAGGTCGTGCTCACGCCCTAGCGGGCGTGGTCGCCCAGGCGGGCCGGTCGACGGAGGCTGCCCGCCCCGCCGCCCCGGCCGCCACGGTGCGACCTCAGCGGGCGGCGATCTCCCGACGGCGCGCCAGGAGCACGCCACCGAGCAGGACGAGGCCCAGGCCGATGAGGCCGAGGTCGCGCGTGTCGGCTCCCGTTCGCACGAGCGAGCCCGACCCAACGCCGGGGCCACCGCTGCCATCGTCGCCCGACCCGAGCGCACCCGAGCCCGGTGCCGTGGTGGAGGTGACCGACGACGGAGCGCTGGTCGTCGTCGTGGCGATCGCGCTGGTGGTCGTCTCCGCCGCGGTGGTCGACGTCGAGGGCTCGGTGGTGGAGGTCGAGGCTGCCTCGGTGGTGGTGGTGGCCTC
>JAGQSL010000126.1 GCA_020439525.1 Acidimicrobiales bacterium
CTGGCCGCCGAGATCGGCCACGAGCTGCCCTCCACCGACGCCGAGGAGCTGCAGGCCTGGTTCACCGAGGGCGCCAACCGGCGAGACCTCGACCTGTACCTCCAGCCCTTCGAGCACACGATCGCCGTCATGCAGTCGCGCGAGCACATCGAGCGGGTGGCCGCCGAGTGCGTGGAGGACCTCGCCGCCGACGGCGTCGTCTACGCCGAGGTGCGCATGGCACCCGAGCTGTGCATCGAGGGCGGGCTGACGCCCGACGAGGCGGTGGAGGCCATGCTCGCCGGCTTCGACAAGGCGAAGGCCGACCGACCCATCGAGGTGGGCCTGCTGGTCACCGCCATGCGCCACGCGGCGCGCTCCACCGAGATCGCCGAGGTGGCGCTGCGCCACCGCGACCAGGGCGTGGTGGGCTTCGACATCGCCGGCTCCGAGTCCGGCAACCCGCCGAGCCGCCACCTCGACGCCTTCCGCATCGTCGCCCAGGCCAACTCGCACATCACGATCCACGCCGGCGAGGCGTTCGGGCTGCCCTCGATCTGGGAGGCGCTGCAGATCTGCGGGGCCGAGCGCCTCGGGCACGGCGTGCGCATCATCGACGACATCACGGTGGAGCCCGACGGGCAGGTGGCCCTGGGCCGCCTGGCCTCGTTCGTGCGCGACCGACGGGTGCCCCTCGAGATGTGCCCCACCTCGAACGTGCACACCGGGGTGTGCGACACCATCGCCGAGCACCCCATCGGGCTGCTGCGCGACCTCCGCTTCCGGGTGACGGTCAACACCGACAACCGGCTGATGAGCAACACGTCGATGACCAACGAGCTGGTGCAGCTCCACGAGGCGTTCGGTTGGGGCTGGAGCGACTTCGAGTGGCTCACCATCAACGCCATGAAGAGCAGCTTCTGGCCCTTCGACCAGCGGCTGCGCATCATCGACGAGCAGATCAAGCCGGGCTACGCGGCGCTCAAGGCGGCGGGCCTGGGCACCTCGGTCCGCCCGTGACCGTCGAGCTGCGCCGCATCGCCGTCTTCTGCGGGTCGAGCCCCGGGCGCGACCCCGCGTTCGCCGACGCGGCGCGTGACCTCGGCACCCTGCTCGCCGAGCGGGGCATCGGCCTCGTGTACGGCGGCGGCGCGGTGGGGCTGATGGGCATCGTGGCCGACGCCGCGCTCGACGCGGGAGGCGAGGTGATCGGCGTCATCCCCCAGCACCTCTGGGACAAGGAGGTGGGCCACCGGGGCCTCTCCGAGCTCCTGATCGTCGGGTCGATGCACGAGCGCAAGCTGGCGATGGCCGACCGTGCCGACGCCTTCGTCGGGCTGCCGGGCGGGGTGGGCACCCTCGAGGAGCTCTTCGAGGCCATCACGTGGACCCAGCTCGGGATCCACGCCAAGCCCGTGGGGCTCCTCGACGTGGCCGGCTTCTACGGCCCGCTGCTGGGGTTCCTCGACGACACGGTCGATGCCGGGTTCCTGCGCACCGAGCACCGCGACCAGATCCTGGCCGCGGTCGGCCCCGAGGAGCTCCTCGCCCGGTTCGCGGCGTGGACGCCGAGCACCACGGGCAAGTGGATGGGGCCCGAGGCGCGCTGATCGCCCCCTTCAGGCCCTCCGCCGAGGCAGGCGCACCTCGACCCGAAGCCCACCCTCGGGGCGGGCGACCGCAGCGATCCGACCGCCGTGGGACGCCACGATCGTGTGGACGATGGCCAGGCCCAGCCCGTAGCCCTCGCCGTGCTCGCTGCGGCGCACGAAGCGGGCGAACAGCGAGCCGACGGTCGCCGGGTCCACCGGAGGACCGTCGTTCTCGACGAGGAGCACGGCCTCGTCGCCCTCCGGTCGGACCTCGACGCGCAGCAGGCCACCGTCGCGGTCGTACTTGCACGCGTTGCCCACCAGGTTGGCCGCCAGCTGGGCCAGGAGCACCGGGTCGCCGTCCACCACCGCCGGAGCCAGCGCGACCTGCACGTCGTGGCTCGATCGCCAGGCCTCGTCCACGAGGTCGAGCGCCCGTCCAGCCGCCTCGGCGAGGTCGCACGGGCCCGGATCGGCGACGGCCTCGGCCCGGGCCAGGGCGAGCATCGACGCGACCAGGCCCGTCGTGTGCTCGAGCTCCTCGCCGATCGCCTCGAGCGCGCCGCGCAGGTCGTCGGCGTCGGCCCCTCGGTCGTCGAGGGCCACGTCGACCTCGGCGCGCATGGCGGCCAGCGGCGTGCGCAGCTCGTGCGACGTGTTGGCGATGAACGCGGACTGGACCCGGAGCAGGCGTCGGCGTCGCGCCAGCGCCGCGCTCGTCGCGAGCCCGGCGCCGAGGCTGAAGGCGGCGGCGATCAGGAGAGCGATCCGCAGCAGCCGCGCCCCGCGCGAAGACGCCGCGCCGATCCGTTCCGGCGCCGGGTGGGTGAGGGGCTCGCTGCGTGCCTCGGCCGCGAGCCGGGTGCGCTCGCGGAGGCGGTCCACGACCAGCGCCGCCTCCTCGGCGATCACGTCGAGGGTGTCCTCGTCGAAGCGGTCGAG
>JAGQSL010000127.1 GCA_020439525.1 Acidimicrobiales bacterium
TAGTCCTTGCCCTCCGGGCTGGTCAGCTTCAGCAGCAGCATGTGCTCGGCGAGCCAGCCCTCCTCGTGGCCCATCACGGAGGCGATCCGCAGCGCGTAGCACTTCTTGCCGAGCAGGGAGTTGCCGCCGTAGCCCGAGCCGTAGCTCCAGATCTCGTTGGTCTCGGGGAAGTGCGTGATGTACTTGTTCTCGGCGTCGCAGGGCCAGGCCACGTCGTCCTTGCCGTCGGGGAGCGGGTAGCCCACCGAGTGCAGGCAGCGGACCCACTCGCCGTCCCCCAGCACGTCGAGGGCGCCTTGGCCCATGCGGGTCATGATCCGCATCGACACCGCCACGTAGGGCGAGTCGGTGAGCTGCACGCCGATGTGGGCGATGGGCGAGCCGAGGGGGCCCATCGAGAACGGCACGACGTACATCGTGCGCCCGGCCATGGCGCCCCGGTAGTGGCCGAGGACGATCTCCTTCATCTCCGCCGGCGCCTTCCAGTTGTTGGTGGGACCGGCGTCGGCCTCGCGCTCGGAGCAGATGAAGGTCCGATCCTCCACCCGGGCGACGTCGCCGGGGTCGGAGAGGGCCAGGTAGCTGTTGGGGCGCTTGGCGTCGCTGAGCTTCTCGAACGTGCCGGCGTCGACGAGCTGCTGGCAGAGGGCGTCGTACTCCTCGGCCGACCCGTCGCACCAGTGCACGTCGGCGGCGCCGAAGACCTCGGCCCACTCGGCGACCCAGGCCTTGAGCTTCTCGTTGCTGGTGCTGGCAGTCATCTTCGTCTCCGTGGACCGAGGGCGGCGGGGGTGCCGGTGGCGCGAGTGGGGCGAGCGGTCAGACCTCGGGCGCGGGGGCGAAGCCCGGCGTGCCCATGTCGACCTCGGACCCGAGGCGCAGCCCCGTGGCCCGTCCGCGATCGTCCAGGTCGAAGATCACGCGCTGGCCCTGGCGGAGCATGCGGAAGGGCGAGCCCTCCAGCGATCCGGGGGCCAGGTCGTAGTCCGCCAGGTCGGTGTCGCACATGATGATGCCGTCTCCCGTACCCGGGTCGTACGACTTGATCACACCTTGCACGGCAACGGTCCTCCACCTGTGATGCGGTGTGCGAACCCTAGTGCCCGCCCTTCGGGCGACGCACACGTGAGCAGGGCCTCCGCCATGCAGGTTCGGGATCGGCGCCATCGCCCGCTGCGATGGCGCAGGCGCGAGCGATCCCGCAGCGCGATGGCGCGGCGGGATCGACGGGATCGTTGGGGGTGGCGGGCGATCGCTCGCCCGGGACCGCTAGGCCCGGGTGGCCTTGGTGACCTTGCCGGCCTTGAGGCAGCCGGTGCACACGTTCACCCGACGCACGGTGCCGGGCGCCACCACGGCGCGCACCTGCTGGATGTTCGGGCTCCACCGACGCTTGGTGCGACGGTGGGAGTGGCTCACGCTCATGCCGAACGACGGCTTCTTGCCGCACACGTCACAGGTCGAGGCCATCGCACTGCGCTCCAGGGAGTCGAGATCCGTTCACGGCCCCCACTGGGCCGGGGAGCAAGGCTAGGGGGAACCGGCGCCGCGCCACAAGCCGGCCGGGCCGGGCGCGTCGTCGTTGCCTCGTCCGGCCGATCGGTAGGCTGCCCGCCCATGACCACGCTCGAGCGCCTCGACGCCGACGACCTCCGCCGGGTGATCGAGGCGTTCCGCGATGCGCTGCAGGCCCACAAGGACGGCATCAACCGCCTCAACGTGTACCCGGTGCCCGACGGCGACACCGGATCGAACATGGCGCTCACGCTCGGCTCCGTGGCCGCCGAGCTCGACGGCGTCGATGGCGACCTGGCGTCGGTGTGCAAGGCCATCGGCCACGGCGCGCTGATGGGGGCGCGGGGCAACAGCGGGGTCATCCTGTCGCAGATCCTGCGCGGCCTGACCCAGACCCTCGCAGCGGCACCCGACGGTGCGGTCGACGGCCCCACGGTGGCCGAGGGCCTCGTGGTCGCCGCCCGGGGCGCCTACGAGGCGGTGGGCAACCCGGTGGAGGGGACCATCCTCACCGTGGTGCGCGAGGCCTCGGAGGGGGCCAAGGCCGCGGCCGACGGCGGGGCCACCCTCGTCGAGGTGCTCGACGCCGCGTCGGCCCAGGGCCACGACGCCCTGGCCCGCACCCCCGAGCTGCTGCCGGTGCTCGCCGCCGCCGGGGTGGTCGATGCGGGCGGCACCGGGCTGCTGCTGCTGCTCGACGCCTTCTTGCACGTCGTCGACGGACGGCCCGTCCCGGAGGCGTCGGTCACCGAGGCGGTCGCCGACGCCGGTCACGTCGAGGAGCTCCAGCTGCTGGCCCACGGCGACGAGGGCCACGCCGGCGGGCTCGCCGACCTGCGCTACGAGGTCATGTACCTCCTCGAGGCGCCCGACGAAGCCATCGGCGCGTTCAAGGACGTGTGGGCGGGGATCGGCGACTCGATCGTCGTGGTGGGCGGAGACGGCCTGTGGAACTGCCACATCCACACCGACGACATCGGGCCCGCCATCGAGGCGGCCATCGAGATCGGCAAGCCGTCGAAGATCCGGGTCACCGACCTGCTCGAAGAGGTCGAGGAGGAGCGCTGGGTGCGCGAGGCCGAGGCCCACCCCGAGCCCGAGCCCGAGGCCGATCCGGTCACCACCGCGGTGGTCGCCATCGCCACCGGCGACGGGATCCGGCGCATCTTCCACTCGCTCGGCGCCCGGGTCCTCACCGGCGGGCAGTCGATGAACCCGTCGACCGCGCAGATCCTCGAGGCGGTCGAGGCGGCCAACGCCGACCACGTCGTGATCCTCCCCAACAACAAGAACATCATCGCCGTGGCCGAGCAGGTCGACGCCACCACGGCGAAGTCGGTGCGCGTCGTGCCCACCAAGGGCATCCCCGAGGGCTTCGCCGCCCTCATGGCCTACGACCCCGACGCCCCCCTCGACGACAACGTCGACGGGATGGCGGAGGCGGCGGCGAACGTGGTGGCCGGCGAGGTGACCCAGGCCGTGCGCGACAGCACCTGCGACGTCGGGCCGATCGCCGAGGGCGACTTCCTGGGCATCGCCCGCGACGGCATCCGCGCGGTGGCGCCCACCACGGCCGAGGCCACCATCGGCCTGCTCGAGCACCTCCTCGCCGACGACCACGAGATCGTCACCCTCATCGAGGGCGAGGGGTCGTCGGCCGCCGAGACGCGCAAGGTGGTGCTCTGGCTCGAGGAGCACCGAGACGGCGTGGAGGCCGAGATCCACCACGGCGGTCAGCCGCTCTACCCGTACTTCCTCGGCATCGAATAGCGGCTGCCTATCCTCGGCCCGTGGCCGACGGTCCGATCACCTACGCGGAGCTGGCGGGCTACCCGCTCACCGCGATCGCCGCGCTCGCGGCCAAGGCGCCGGCCGTGCGCGACAAGCTCGCGGAGTGGGGCATCGAGTCGGTGCTCGACCTGCTGACCACCTACCCCCGGCGCCACATCGACCGCTCGAAGGAGCGGACGATCCGCGACCTGCTCCCCGACGACCAGGCCATGGTGGTCGCCACCGTGGCCCGGATCTCGAGCCGGCGCACGCGAGGGCGCCCGCCCAAGGTGCTCGTCACCGCCGAGGTCGGCGACGGCTCGGGCTTCCTCCGGGTCAACTTCTTCAACCAGGGGTGGCGCGAGCGGCAGCTGCCACCGGGAACCCAGGCGGTCTTCTTCGGCAAGGTCGACACGTTCCAGGGCCGCAAGCAGATGTCGAACCCGGTGGTCGACCTGATCGGCGACCAGACCGGCCGGATCATCTCGCTGTACCCCCAGAGCGACAAGCCGCGCATCTCGTCGCTCGACGTGGAGTCGTGGGTGCACGCGGCGCTGGCGAAGACCCGCAAGCGCACGATCGCCGAGCCCTTGCCGCCCGACATCGTGAAGCGGTTGGGCCTGGCCCACCGCGACGAGGCGCTGTGGGGGTTCCACCGCCCCGAGACGATGCGCGACATCGAGGTGGCCCGTCGCCGGCTGGCCTTCGACGAGCTCCTCCGCGTGCAGCTGGCCCTCGTGCTGCGCAAGCGGGCGCTCGAGCGCACCGCCAAGGGCATCGTCCACGACACCTCGGGCGAGCTGGTGGCGCGCTTCCTCGACGCGCTCGCCTTCCCCCTCACCGGCGCGCAGCGCCGGGTGATCGACGAGATCGTGGCCGACCTGGGCGGACCGCACCCGATGCACCGCCTCCTGCAGGGCGACGTGGGCGCCGGCAAGACGGTCGTGGCCGTCGCCGCGCTGCTCACGGCGGTGCAGGGCGGCCACCAGGGTGCGCTGATGGCCCCCACCGAGGTGCTCGCCGAGCAGCACTTCCTCGGCGTCCGTGCGCTCCTGGCCGATCTCCGCGTGCCCGGCGACGCCGAAGCGGGATCGCTCTTCGAGGGGATGGCCGAGGAGCGGCCGCTGCGCGTGGAGCTGCTCACCAACCGCACCACCGCCGCGAACCGTCGCAAGCTCGCTGAGGCGCTGCGCACCGGGGAGGTGGACCTGCTGATCGGCACCCACGCCCTGATCGAGGACGCGGTGGCGTTCCGCTCCCTCGGCGTCGTCGTCATCGACGAGCAGCACCGCTTCGGGGTGGAGCAGCGGGCCGCCCTGCGCGACAAGGGGGCCGAGGGGGCCACGCCCGACGTGCTCGTGATGACCGCCACCCCGATCCCTCGCACGGCGGCGATGACCGTCTACGGCGACCTCGACGTGTCGATCCTCGACGAGCTGCCGCCGGGCCGCACCCCGATCGAGACCCGGTGGGTGCAGACCGCCGCCGGGGAGGACGATCCCGAGGCGGAGGCGCCGGTGTGGGACCACGTGCGCGCCGAGGTCGCGGCCGGCCGTCAGGCCTACGTGGTGTGCCCGCTCGTGGAGGGCTCCGACAAGCTCGAGGTCCGCTCGGCGGAGGAGACCCTCGAGCGCCTGACGGGCGGCGAGCTGCACGACCTGCGGCTCGGACTGCTGCACGGTCGGATGTCGAGCTTCGACAAGGAGGCGACGATGGCCGCCTTTCGGCGCCGCGAGCTCGACGTGCTGGTGGCCACGACCGTGATCGAGGTGGGCGTCGACGTCCCCAACGCCACGGTCATGGTCGTCCTCGACGCCGACCGCTTCGGGATCGCCCAGCTGCACCAGCTGCGCGGGCGGGTGGGCCGCGGCGCGCACGAGTCCACGTGCTGGCTCGTCGGCGCCGGCGCCACCCCCGATGGCGAGGCGCGCCTCGAAGCGCTGGTGCGCACCACCGATGGCTTCGAGCTGGCGGAGGTGGACCTCGACCTCCGCGGCGAGGGCACCCTGATGGGCGAGCGCCAGAAGGGGCGCAACGACCTCCAGCTGGCCTCGCTGCGGCGCGACTGGGAGTGGGTGGTGAAGGCCCGGGAGGTGGCCTTCGAGCTCGTGGAGCGCGATCCGGACCTCCACCGGTTCCCCGAGCTGGTGAGCGAGATCGGGCTGTTCCTCGGCGAGGACGAGGCCGACTTCCTCCTCAAGTCCTGAGGTCGACGAGCCTCAGGCGTCCACCTGGTGGCGGGGGAGGATCTGGTCGAAGTCGACCAGCTGGCTCGACGAGATGCGCGCCCTCGAGAGCGGCGAGTCGAGCTCCCAGTTGATGCCCAGCGAGCCGTGGATCCCGTTGAGCCCGACCGAGATCTCCGAGATCCGGTCGGGATCGTCGACGGTGACCACGCCGGGGCCGTGCGATCGGAGCGGCGCGACGTGGTCGGGCCAGTCGTGGAGGTGCCCGTCGTGCTTGGCGGCGACCATCGCCGCGTGCCAGGCGGTCACGTCGTGGTCGACCTCGATCGCCACCGGGAACTCGCGGCCTTGGGCCGGCAGCAGGGCGTGCTGGGCGCGCAGCACCGCGTCGAGGGCTGCGTCGTCGGCCACGCCCACCTCGTCGACGAGGAACCGGCGGAGGTCGGCGACCACGAGCGACCAGCTGTAGGGCGGGGCCATGGTGGAGTAGGCGAAGCGGGCGAGCAGCGCCAGGGCGGGCCACCGCTCGGGCTCGGCGAAGGTGCGGGTGCGGACCAGCTCGTAGAGGTCCATCTCGAGCCGACCGGTCTCGTGGCGCACGTAGCGCGAGGCGAGGCGGAGCATCCCGAAGTTCTCGTAGACGATCATCGAGCGGCGCAGCGACTCCATGTGGCCGTGATCCTCGGCGGTGAAGGTCTTCGTCGAGGTGATCTGGGCGTGGACGCCGGGCCCCACCGGGTAGGCGGTCTCGATCTCGTGCTCGGCCCGGTACGCCGGATCGTTCATCGGGCTGTTCACGAGCACGGTGGTCTGGTTGATCCGGGCCGGGACCTCGCGATCGATGCAATGCTGCAGGTCATCGGTGAACGACGCGACGCTCTGGCCGGGAAGCCCCATCATCAGCTCGATCATGAGGGGGAGCCCGGCCTGGCGCATCTGGGCGGCGATGCCGTCGTAGCGCTCGGTCTTGATGTTCGAGCGGTGGATCACCTCGAGGGTGCCCGCGTCCATCGTCTGCAGGGAGAGCACCCCCTGCGCCATGATCCCGGCGCCGGCGAGGGTGCGGATGATGTGCTCGAGGTGGCGCACCGTGTTCTTGGCGTAGCTCACGCCGAACGTGTGGGGCGCTGCGGTGCGGCGCCGCACGTCGGCCACCTTCTCGGCGATCTCGATGTCGCGCTCGAACATCCCGAAGTTGGCGTCGGCGACGCCGACCGACGAGACGCCCGCCGCGCCGCACCACTCCAGCTCGGCGTACACCCGATCGAGGTCGAACTTCCGCACCCGGCTCGTGGTGGCCGACCCCCAGTCGCAGAACGTGCAGCCGTAGGGGCAGCCCCGGTTCGTCTCGATGGTGACGAACAGGTCGGGGATGCCGAGGAACGGGTCGAACAGCCCGAGGAGGTAGGGCGAGGGGATCTCGTCGACGACCGCGATCCGCTCTCGGTCCTCGGTGCGCACGATCCGGTCGCCGTCGCGGAAGGTCACGCCCGGCACGTCCGCGAGGGCTTCGGCGAGCGTGGCCGTGCCGCGCACGACCGGCACGAGCGCGTCGAGCACCTCGACCGCGGTGGCCTCGCCCTCGCCGCGCACCAGGACGTCGACGTAGGGGTGGTCGCGGAGGTGGGCCTCGGCGTCGCCCTCGTACTTCGGCGCGTCGGGGCCGCCGTGCACGGTGAGGTGGCGCGGGTTGCGCTCCTTGACCTGCCGGGAGACCTCGAGGCACCGCTGGTGCGACCAGAGGTAGTTCGACATGAGGAAGACGGCGGGCTCGTCGGTGAGCTCGTCGAGGAGCTGGTCGCGCCACACCCAGTCGGTGCGGAACCAGTAGTCGTCCTGCAGGCGGCCTCCGTCGTGCTCGCGTGCCGAGGCCACGATCAGCCCGAGCGCCAGCGGCGCCCCCACGTCGAAGGTCACCGGGACGACCATCGTGCGCCGCACGCCCGTGGCGGCCTCGCGCTCGGCCTCGGCCTGACGCTGCGCCTCGGCGTGGCGGGCGAAGGCCTGCTCGACCAGCTCCTGGCGCGACGGGCCGAGCGGCGCCTCGTCACCGGCGCTCGCCGTGCGGGCGGGGCGGAGCAGACCGGCCCGGGCGAGCCGGCCGAGCAGGTCGCGGATGCCCGCCTCGTCGATCTCGCCGAGGCCGGCGGCGGCGGCGCCGGCGACGACGGCCGGGACGGTCGTGGGCTCGATGGCGAGCGCGGTCACGGCCACCTCGATCGGGCGCAGCGCGGCGATGCGGCGGCCCTCGTGGTCGATCGCCTCGAAGGTGCCGTCGGCGAGGCGGAGCGTGATGGGGAGCCGGAGGACCAGGAGCTGATCGTCGGCGAGCGACGGCGCCGGAGCCGCCAGGTCGTCGTGGTCGGGCACGGCGCGCCACGGGGTGCGCTCGTCGGTGGCCAGGCGCTTGGCGTAGCGGGACTTGGCGATGAACTGCCGCACCTCGCGCTTGGCGGCGCCGGTGCGCTCTGCGACGGCATCGATCACCGCGGTGGGCGCAGCCGGTTCCTCGGCGGCGAACGCCGCGAGGACCTCCAGCTCCGCCCAGCCGAGCGGGGTGAACGGCGCGAGCAGGTCGCGGACGTAGCCGATGCCGTCGGCCGTGATGGTCACGGCGCACAGCGCGGTGGGCGCGAGCGGCGCCTCACCGACGGGTGGCGAGATGCTGATGTCGGCCAACGAACCGCCTCCCCTCGGCGCGACGGAGTCGCACGGGCGCAGCATAGGGGAGGGCGCCAGCGGATGGCGGGGGAACGTCGGGCCTCGCCCGGGCGGTGACGGCGCCCCGCCCTAGGGTCGCGGGGTCGCCCACCGACGCCGAGGAGACGACCCATGGCCTACCGGAACATCCTCCTGCTGGTGCACATCGCCAGTGCCGCGGCCTGGCTCGGGGCCAACCTCACCCAGCTGGTGCTCACCCCGTGGTTCGCGCGCCGCGGTGGGGAGGTGGCGGGCTCGTGGTTCGAGGCCACGGGCCTGCTGGCCAAGCGGTACTACAACCTCGCCGGCCTGCTCCTCGGCCTGACCGGGGTCCTGCTCGTCATCGAGCTCGGCTACGCCTGGTCGTCGGGGTTCGTCGCCGTGGGCATCACCGTGATCGCCATCGGTGCCGTGCTCGGCATCGGGTTCTTCGCCCCGACCGGCGACCGCCTGGCCGAGTCCGCCCGCGCCGGCGGCCCCGTCGACGCCCAGCGCTACCTGCAGGTCGCCGCCCTCGATACCGTGCTCGTGCTGACCGCCATCTTGGCCATGGTCTCGCGCTGGAAGGCCGGGTTCTAGCGATCCACCCCGTGCCCGTGCCCGCCGTCGCGGGCGCCGGCACCACCGAAGGCGGGGGCCACCTCGGTGATGAGCTGGTCGAGCGCGTCCGCGGTCTGGGCGCCGGCGCCGAGGGTGAAGCCGGGCACGATCAGCTCGTCGAGGCCCTGCTCGGCCCAGTCGCCGATCGCTTCGACCAGCTGCTCGGAGGTGCCGCCGATCGCCGGCCGGATCGCGGCGAGCTCCTCGGCCTTCGCTCGTCCGTCGGCGCCGAGCAGCACGAGCGCTTGGGTCGAGCGGTGCAGCGACGACGGGTCGCGCCCGATCTCGTCGAGGGCCCGCTCGTAGCCCTCCCGCTTGGTGCGCCACAGCGTGGGCGTGCTCCAGGTGTTCCACTCGTCGGCGTACCTGGCCACGATCCGGGCCATCCGCTGCTGACCGCTCGAACCGATCAGCAGGGGGAGCGGCCCCGTCGGCTTGGGGACGAGCGGTGCGTCGGTCAGCCGATAGTGCTCGCCCTCGATGGTGGTGCGGTCGTCGTCGCGCAGGCCGCGCCACACCTGGCAGGCCTCCTCGAACCGGTCGATGCGATCGCGCACCGAGCCCAGCTCGATGCCGTACCGCTCGTGCTCGTTGACCTGCCAGCCGGCGCCGACCCCGAGCACGAGCCGACCGCCGGAGATCTGGTCGATGGTGGCCGCCTGCTTGGCGAGCACGGCGGGATGGCGGTAGGTGGCGGCGGCCACGAGCGAGCCGAGGCGCAGTCGCGGCACGGCGGCGGCGAGCCCGGCGAGGACCGAGAAGCACTCCTGCATCGGCTGGTCGAGCGCGGCGTCGTCGTTCGGCATGAAGTGGTCGGCCACGTAGACGCCGTCCCAGCCGGTCGCCTCGGCGTGGCGAGCCTGGGCCAGGATCTCCTCCCACGGGTGGCTGGCGGAGATCCAGAAGCTGAAGCGCATGGGCCCACGCTACGAGCGCATGGGGCGGTCGGCGCACGGGTACGGTCCGATCCATGACCATCGACTCCGACCTCCACGCGCTCGCCACCGGCAAGAACTTCGCCGCCCTCACGACCTTGATGGCCGACGGGCAGCCCCAGACGCAGATGATGTGGGTCCACGCCGACGACGACCACGTCCTCATCAACACCGAGGTCCACCGGCAGAAGTTCAAGAACGTCGAGCGCGATCCGCGCGTCACGGTCACGGTGGTCGACGCCGACAACGCCTACAAGTACGTCGAGGCTCGCGGCCGCGTCGTGGGCACGATCGGCGGCCAGGATGCCCGTGACGACATCGATGCGCTCGCCCAGAAGTACATGGGCGTGGCCGACTACCCGAACCCGATCCAGAGCGAGCGGGTCATCCTCCAGATCGCCGTCGACAAGGTCCACAAGAACGGGTACTGAGCCGAGCGCCCCCGGCCCCGGGCTCACCAGGCGGGCGCGTCGTCGCCGCCCTCCTCGGGCACGATCAGGTCCCACCGATCGAGGCAGTCCTCGCAGCGGTAGGAGACCAGGTCGCCCGGCCAGAACCGGCCGGTGTCATCGGGGCGGCTGAGCAGGTGGGCGACCCCGCCGCAGTCCACGCACTCGATCGTGCGGGGCGCGAGCGGGGCGCCGTCCGCGTCGGTGGGGTGCTCGTCGGTGCTCACCGCCGACCCTCGGCTCGCCGACGCGCCTGGTCGGCCTGGAACTGGGCCACCCCGTCGGCGAAGCCGGGGTCGAAGATGACCGCTCGCCCGTGGCGGTCCTCGTTGGCCAGCGCGTCGGCCAGCGACAGGCCGTAGCTCTCGTAGGCGGAGAGGCGGTCGTGGACCACCGCCGGCCAGGGCGACGACGCGATCTGCTCGGCCACCTCGATCGCCGCGTCGAGCGCCGTGCCCTCGGGCACCACCCGTTGGACGAAGCCGATGCGCTCCGCCTCGGTCGCATCGAAGCCACGCCCGGTGAGCATGAGGTCCATCGCCCGGCCCAGCCCCACGATGCGGGGCAGCCGCACCGTCCCGCCGTCGATGAGCGGCACCCCCCAGCGGCGCTCGAGGCACCCGAAGCGGGCGCCGGCCCCGGCGATGCGCACGTCGGCCCAGGCGGCCAGCTCGACGCCGCCGGCCACGCACCAGCCCTCGATCGCCGCGAGCACGGGCTTCGACAGCTCGAGGCGCGTCGGGCCCATCGGGCCGCTCTCGCGCAGGCGGGGCAGGTCCGTGAGGTCGGCACCCGCGCAGAAGGCGGCCTCATCGCCCGTGAGGATCGCCACCTTCGCCTCCGGGTCGTGGTCGAAGGCGGTGAACTCGCGGAACAGGCGCTCGGCGGTGGCCGAGTCGACCGCGTTGCGCCGCTCGGGACGGTCGATGCGGACGATGCGGATCGCAGAGGAGGGCAGGTCGCTCACCACCGGGACCGTACCCCCGCGGTCGCGAGCGCGAGACTCCCGCCATGGCTGCTCCCCGCATCGACCTCGCCGGCCAGGTGGTGATCGTGACGGGCGCGAACTCGGGCATCGGCTTCGAGACCGCGCTCGCCCTCGCCGAGGGCGGAGCCACCGTGGTGATGGCGGGGCGCAGCGAGGCCAAGGTCGCCCGAGCGGTCGAGGAGGTGGCCGAGCGCACCGGCTCCACCCGCGTCGTGGCGGGCGCGCTCGACCTCGCGTCGTTCGCCTCGATCCGGTCGTTCGCCGCCTGGTTCCTCGACGAGTTCGATCGGCTGGACGTGCTCGTGAACAACGCCGGCCTGGTGCTCGACGAGCGGCGGGAGACCGAGGAGGGCTTCGAGCAGATGTTCGGGGTCAACCACCTCGGCCACTTCCTCCTCACCGACCTGCTGCGGGAGCGGCTCGTGGCCAGCGCCCCGGCCCGGGTGATCAACGTGGCCTCGGTGGCCCACCGCGCGGCCCGCCGCGGGATGACGCGCGACGACCTGCAGCACGAGCGGCGCTTCCGGAGCTTCGCCGTCTACGGCGAGAGCAAGCTCGCCAACGTGCTCTTCACCCGAGAGCTGGCCCGGCGGCTCGACGGCACGGGCGTGATCGTGCACTGCGTCCACCCCGGGAGCATCAACAGCGGCTTCGGCGCCGACGGCGACGCCGCGGTGCTCGGCTCGCTGATCGCACTGCTGGGACGCGTGGTGCTCCGCAGCCCGCGCTTCGGGGCTCGGACGCAGGTGTGGCTGGCCTCCACCGACGATCCCGCGGTGGTCGGCACCACCGGCGGGTACTTCTCCTGGAAGCGTCGCTGGCGCCCGTCTCGCGCTGCTCGCCGGCCCGACGAGGCCCGGTGGCTCTGGGAGCAGAGCGAGCGCTTGATCGCCGCGGCCTCGTGACCCGGCGCTCTCGCCCGGCGCCGCGGCCTCGCGGCCGGCCGGCGGGCGTGTCGGCGAGCCGCAACCGAGGTGCGCTGCGGGTCGTCGCCGGCACCTTCGGCGGGCGTCGCCTCGACGTCCCGGGAGGGGAGGGCACGCGCCCCACCTCCGATCGGGTGCGCGAAGCGGTCTTCAACGCGCTCGAGAGCCTCGGCGCGGTGGCGGGAGCGATCGTGGTCGACGCCTTCGCCGGGAGCGGCGCGCTGGGGATCGAAGCGCTCTCGCGCGGCGCCGACCGAGCCACCTTCGCCGAGGTCGACGCCACCGCGCTCGAGGTCCTGCGGGGCAACGTCGACGCCCTCGGCGTGGCCGACCGAGCTCGAGTGGTGGCCGGCCCCGCCCGCGCCGCGATCGCGGCGGGTGGCCCGTGGGACCTGGTGCTGCTCGATCCCCCCTACGCGTTCGACGGCTGGGATGAGCTGCTGGGGGACGTGGCCGCCGCGCTGGCGCCCGAGGGGCTGGTCGTCATCGAATCCGACCGGGAGGTCCCGCTCCTGGCGTCGCTCCGTGGCGTTCGGAGCCGCACCTACGGCGGTACGGTGGTGCAGTTCGCCCGTCCCTCCGGAGCCCCCACGTGACCCGCGTCCTCTATCCCGGATCGTTCGACCCGATCCACAACGGCCACCTGGAGCTCATCGAGGTCGCCGCCTCGCTGTTCGACTCCGTGGTGGTCGCCACCATCGGCAACCCGCAGAAGACCTCCGGGCTGTTCTCGCTGGCCGAGCGCCACGAGATGATCGAGGCCTCGGTGGCGCACCTCTCGAACGTCGAGGCGGTGGCGTGGTCCAGCCTCGTGGTCGACCTGGCCAAGCAGGTCGAGGCCGACTTCCTCGTCAAGGGCCTGCGGGCCGTCTCGGACTTCGAGTCCGAGCTGCAGCAGTCGCAGATGAACCTGGCCATCTCGGGCGTGCACACCTTGTTCATCCCCTCGGCCACCGAGCACTCCTTCGTGGCCTCCAAGTGGATCCGCGAGATCGCCCGCTTCGGCGGCGACATCACCTCGATGGTGCCAGCGCCCGTCGCCCAGCGCCTCGCCGACACGTTCGCCCCGTGACCCCCGAAGGTTGCCCCTGATGAGCTACGACGATCGCCCCTTCGACGCCGAGGCCGACCTCCCGGTGGATGACGAGGAGCCGGCGCGGCGCCGCGGCCTGGTCCGCGGGCGCCAGGTCGATGCCGAGGACCTGCTCCGTCGGGTCTCGGACCTGATCGCGGCCGCCCGGCCCCGGCCCCTCTCGGCGTCGGCGATGATCAACAAGGACGAGGTCCTCGAGCTGCTCGACGAGGCCATCGCCCGGTTGCCCGACGAGCTGCGCGAGGCGCGCTGGCTGCGCAAGGAGCGCGAGGAGTACCTCGCCAAGATGCGAGCCGACGGCGAGGAGATCACCGAAGCGGCGCGCGCCCGAGCCGAGCAGATGGTGCAGCGCACCGAGGTGGTCAAGGCCGCCGAGCACCGGGCGCGCCGCATCGTCGAGAGCGCCGAGGCCGAGGCCCGGCGGCTTCGCCTCGAGTGCGAGGACTTCTGCGACCAGCGCCTCGCCAGCTTCGAGATCGTGCTCGAGCGCACCCTCAAGCTCGTCGCCTCGGGGCGCGACAAGCTCCAGGCCACCAACCTTCCCCGTCCCGACGAGGACGAGGACGCGCCTGCCGAGGGTGCCGACGAGGCGTTCTTCGACCAGGACCAGCCGTGACCGCCCGCACCAGCGCCGCCGGCGGTCCGCCGCAGTTGCTGGTGTCGGTGGTCGAGGTCCGTCGCCGGCCGGGGACGCGGCGCCCCGTCAGCCAGCGGTTGGAGGCCCACGGCCTCGGGCTGCCTGACGCGCGGGTCCCCGAGGGCGCCGAGATCTCCTTCGAGGGCGAGGTCGAGTCGCTCCACGACGGCGTCGTCCTCACCGGGGTGGCCGAGGTGCCGTGGGAGGGGGAGTGCCGCCGCTGCCTCGACCCCGTCGCCGGTGTCGCCACGGTCGACGTGCGTGAGGTGTGGTCCACCAGCCCGGCCGACGGCGAGGTCTGGCCGCTGGAGCACGACCACATCGACGTGGGCCCGCTCCTGCGCGACCTGGCCCTGCTGGCGCTGCCGCTCGCACCCCTCTGCGGCGACGCGTGCCGCGGCCCGGCCCCCGAGGCGTTCCCGGCCACGGTCGAGGACGACCCCGCCCTCGACGACGAGGCACCGGCGCTCGACCCGCGGTGGGCCGCGCTCGACGACCTCGACCTCTGAGCGCCCGGCCCGCTTCGCCCGCGCCGGCATCGGCTCGCTAGCATCGATCCCTCGCGTCCGGCGCACCGCTGCGCCCCGATCACCACCTCAGGACCTCGACGATGGCTGTCCCCAAGAAGAAGACCTCCAAGTCCAAGAGCCGCAGCCGCCGGGCCGGCGCCTGGCGGCTCGATGCGCCGGCGCGCAGCGTGTGCCCCCGGTGCGGCGCCGCCAAGCTCCCCCACGTGGTGTGCGGGAACTGCGGCTGGTACCACGGCCGNNCCGCCAGGCCATCGAGGTCGACTGACCGAGCGGTCGCACCCGATGACCTCCGCTGAGCGCCTGCCCGTCGCCGTCGATGCGATGGGTGGAGACCGGGCCCCCGCCGAGATCGTGGCGGGGGCCGTTCGCGCCCGCGACGAGCTGGGCGTCCCCGTGGTGCTCGTCGGTCGGCCCGAGGAGCTCCCCGACACCGGGGGGCTCGAGGTGATCCCGGCATCCGAGGTCATCGCCATGGACGCGGATCCGGGCAAGAGCGTCCGGACGATGAAGGACTCCTCGCTCGTGCGCGCCGCCGAGGCGGTGCGCGACGGGCGGGCGTGCGCCATGGTGTCGGCGGGCAACACCGGCGCCACCATGGCGTCGGCGCTGCTGCGAATGAAGCGCCTGCCGGGCGTCGGCCGCCCCGCCATCGCCACCCCCATCCCGAACCCGGGCACCGACCGCACCACGGTCCTGCTCGACGCCGGGGCCAACGCCGAGTGCACCCCCGAGTGGCTCGTCCAGTTCGCCCAGATGGGCGCCACCTACGCGCGCCACCGCTACGGCATCGAGGCGCCGCGGGTCGGGCTGCTGTCCATCGGCGAGGAGCCCACCAAGGGCACGCCGCTCGTGAAGGAGACCCACCAGCTGCTCGCCGAGGGCGGGTGGGCCGAGAGCTGCGGCGGCACGTTCGTCGGCAACGTCGAGGGCCGCGACATCATGTCGCCCGATGTCGACGTGGTGGTCACCGACGGCTTCACGGGCAACGTCGTGCTCAAGACCCTCGAGGGCTCGATGCGTGCGCTCGTCAACGCCATCCTGGGCGCGTTCGGGGCCACCGAGGAGACCAAGGCGGCGGGCGATGCCCTGTTCCCGGCGCTGCTCCCCCTCTACGCCCAGCTCGACCCGAACAACACGGGGGGCGCCATGCTCCTCGGGCTCAACGGGGTGTGCATCATCAGCCACGGCTCCTCGAACGACACGGCGATCGTGAACGCCGTGAAGGTGGCGACCGAGATGGTCGACGCCGGCCTGGTGGGCGCCCTGGCGTCGACCATCCGCCCCGAGTAGGCGCTCAGGCCGAGTCGGACCACCCGAGCAGGGTGGGCGGCACGGGCAGCCCGAGCGCTCGGCGCTGGTCGACGTGGGTGCGCAGCAGGGCGAGCAGCTCGGCTTCGTCGGTGTCGTCGTCGTCGGCCTCGAGGCGGCCGGTGGCGTCGCCGCCGAGCGGGGTCGACAGCGCGCCACGCCGCCGGCGGAGCCGCACCCGCGTGGACGCGATGGCGTCGGTGAGCTGCTCCGCCCGGGGCCCGAGCTCGAGGAGCACGTCGGCGGCGCGCAGCCAGCCGTGGTCGAGGGAGATGGCGATGAGCGCCGGGTCGATCGTCATCGAGTCGTGCACGTCGAAGGTGGGCACGACGAGCCGCACGGTCTCGGCCCAGCCGCCCGGCGGGGACAGCTCCTTGCGCAAGGTCTCGTCGGGCCCGATCTCGGCGCTCACCCGGCGGAGGATGTCGAGCAGGTTGCGCTCGGCGTAGGACGTCGACCGGCGGACCCCCACCGAGCCGGCGCTGATGGCGATCACCCGGTCGACCTCGAGCTGGTGCACGAGCACCTCGATGGGGAGGATCTGGCGGGCGCCGCCGTCGACGTAGTGCTCGTCGCCCAAGCGGACCGGCGGGAACGCGACGGGGATCGACGCCGAGGCGAGGACGCCGGCGGCGAGGGGCACCGGTGCGAGCTCCAGCGGGCGATCGAAGCGATCGTGGAGCGCACCGGTCTCGGTCACGTAGCGCAGCTCGCCCGACTCGAGGCTGACGGCGCCCACGCGCAGCGCGATCCCCGAGGCCGCCACCCGCTCCTCGTCGAGCTCGCGATCGAGGAGGGCGGCGACCGGGTCGATGGAGAGGAGCGACTGGGCGGTCAGCGCCTCGCGGACGGCATCGAGCGCGCCGTCGGTCTCGGGTGGGCGGCGCACGAGGCTCCCCACCACTCGGGCGGCGACGCGCACGGCGTTGGCGCCCGACGACCCGTCGGCGAGGTGCCCCCGGACCGCCGCGGCCCACGAGGCCGAGGCCTGGAGGCGCACCAACCAGGGCTCGGGCTCCCACATGTCGGCGTTGATCCGCAGCGACCGCCAGATCCGTTCGACCTCGTCGATGGCGCGAGGACCGTCGGGGCGGTCGCCCTCGGCCAGCTTGGCGGCGTTGAGCCCTCCGGCCGAGTTGCCGGCGATGGCGACCGGTGCGATGGCGGCGTGATCGTACACGAAGCGCAGCACCCCGGCCTCGAAGCTCCCGAGCGAGCCGCCGCCGCTGATCGCGAGCCCGACCCGCCGGCCGCCGAGGTCGGCCCGCAGGCGCTCGGCGCCGTCGAGGGCGTCGTCGCCCCAGGCGGCCTCCAGGTCGCTCGGGGCGACCGGGGGATCGGGCGCCAGGAGCCCCGGCCCGTCGAGCAGCGCCTCGGCGGCGGCGACCGCCACCTCGCGCGGGTTGGGTTGATCGAGCTCGGCCCCGGGCTCCTCGCCGAGGCCCACCTCGATGCCTTCGACGTCGCGTCGGCCTTCGTCGTGCTGATCCGGTGGCATGGCAGACCCCATCCTGCCCCACGCCGGCCCGGGGCCGGGCCAGCGATCCTTCACGAGCGCACAAAGTCGCGCGCCCGCTACAGTGCCCCCGGTCCGTCCCCGAGCCAGGAGTGCACCGTGCCCGCCGAGACCCACGTCGAACAGGCCCCGATGAGCCGCCAAGAGGTCTTCGAGCTGGTCCGCGACCGCCTCGCCGACATCCTCGAGACCGATCCGGGCGGGATCAAGGAGGGCGACTCGTTCGCCGACGACCTCGGCGCGGACTCCCTCGCGCTCATCGAGCTGGTCGAGGAGCTCGAAGAGGAGCTCGGCGAGCGCTCGGTCGGCTTCCGGATCGAAGACGAGGACCTCGAGGACCTGAAGACCGTGCGCGACGCCGTCGACTACGTGTTCGAGAAGCTCGGCGGAAGCTCGGCGTGACGGAGGCGGCGGGGGCACGGGTCGCCGGCATCGCCGGCGACTCCGTCGCGCCCGCGCGCCATCCGATCCCCGCCGCCGCGCTCGACGCCTTCACGGCCCGCCTCGGCTACCGCTTCGACGACATCGAGCTGCTCGCCCAGGCGGTGACCCACCGGTCCTGGTGCGCGGAGCACGCCGGGTTCGCCTCGAACGAGCGCCTCGAGTTCCTGGGCGACGCCGTGCTCGGGCTGGTCGTCACCGATCACCTCCACGCCGTGCTGCCCGATGCCGGCGAGGGGCACATGTCGCGCATCCGAGCCGCGGTCGTGTGTGCTCCGGCGCTCGCCGAGATGGGTGCCGAGGTCGACCTCGGGCCGGTGCTGCTGCTGGGCAAGGGCGAGGACGCCTCGGGTGGTCGGTCCCGCCCCTCGATCCTCGCCGATGCCATGGAGGCCGTGTTCGGCGCCGTCTACCTCGACGGTGGCCTGAGCGCCGCCGCCGAGGTGGTGGGTCGCCTGGTCGAGCCTCGGCTGGCCCACGCCGGTGCTCCCGACCCCAAGAGCCGGCTCCACGAGCTCGCCGCGCGCGACCCGCACCGCCAGGTCGCGTTCGAGGTGAGCGAGGAGGGGCCCGAGCACGACAAGACCTTCCGTGCCGTCGTCGTCCTCGACGGCGTTCCCTCCGGGGAGGGCACGGGCCGTTCCAAGAAGCAGGCCGAGCAGGCCGCGGCTCGCGACACCTGGTGGCGGCTCGACGCCGCCGCCGGGGGCGATCCCGCACGAGAGGAAGCAACCCATGGCTGAACTGCCCGAGCTCGAGACGCTGCGACGCGACCTCGATCGCGACATCGGTGGCAAGCGGATCAAGACGGTGGAGGTGCCCGGGTCGGGCGCGATCCCTCGGCACGCGTCCAAGAAGCAGTTCGCCGGGCTGCTCGAGGGGGCGAAGGTGGCCACGGTGCTGCGGCGCGACCTGCTCCTCGTGGCGAAGCTCGACACCGGCGACGCCCTGGTCGTCGACCTCCAGCACGGCGGGCAGCTGCGGCGCGTCGCGGCCAAGGACGACCTCGACAAGCGGACCAAGGTCGTCATCACCTTCACCCAGGGCGGGCAGCTCCGGGCGCTCGACGACTCCGGCTCGCTCGAGCTCTTCGTCGTCCCGTTCGACGACCTCCTCGAGGCCCGGCCCGAGCTCGGCGAGCTCGGCGTCGACATCCTCGACGAGCAGGTGTCGTGGACCTCGTTCGGCGAGCGGATGCTGCGCCACCGCGACGTGAAGCTGCGGAGCCTGCTGCTCGACCGCCGCGTGCTCGCCGGCGTGGGCCCGGTGTACGCCGACGAGATCCTCCACGCGTCGGGGCTGCGCCCGGACCGAGAGGTGTCGTCGCTGTCCACCCAAGAGATCCGCCGCTTCTACCGGGCCGTGGTGGAGACGCTGCACGAGTCGGCGAAGCACCGCGGCGTCACCACCTCCGACGGTCAGTACGTGGACCTCACCGGCAAGCCGGGCGGCTGGACCGACGAGCTCCAGGTCTTCGAGCGCGACGGCAAGGCCTGCCGCCGCTGCCGGGGCGTCGTCTCGAAGATCCGCCTCGGCGGCAAGCCCGCGTACCTGTGCGAGGCGTGCCAGGTGTAGCTCTCGCTCCCCCGCATGAACGCTCTGCGCGGTCGCTCGGGGGATCTCAAGGGTGACGCAACACGCAGCGTGCTCACTTGAGGTGACTTCGCTCACGCTCCGAGCCGAGATGTGCGCTAAGGTCACGTACCGTGGCAGAGGGACACCGACAAGGCAGCGGGAGCCAGGAGCCGAGGGCGACCGGTGCGACCGAGCCGATCACGCTCACCGACCCGGACGGCGCGGTGACGCGCGTCGCGCCGTGGTCGTCGTGGACCCGCGAGCAGGTCCGGGCGCCGGGCGGCGAGCCCGCCCTCGTGACCCGCCTCGAGCAGGGCCAGCTGTGGTTCTCGGCCGGGCGCCGGCGCAGCCCGTGGCGTCATGAGGTCCACGTCGGCCCTGCCATCGTGTCGACGCCACGCGGGCGCTTCCAGGCGGTGGCCGAGAGCGATGGGGGCGCCACCATCTCGTGCCTCGCCGGACGCACGCGGGTGGTCGCCGGGCTCCGCGAGCCGGTGCTCCTCGGCCCCGACCAGAGCGCGGCGGTGTCGAGCGACGGGCGCACGCTCGTCGTGATGGACCGGGCCACGAGCGGCGTCGAGACCCCGCCCGACGTGATCGACCTCACCGACGGGGCACTCGCCGACGAGGAGGCCGCGGTCGAAGCGGGGGCGCTCGCCGCCGTCGGCGTCGGTGAACGCGGCGCACTCCGCGGGGCGGCGGGCGGCAGTGCATCGGGGGCCTCGGCCGACGAGCCGGCCTCGCCGGCCACGGACGATGGCGCCGACGACCTGGTGGAGCTGCGCTCAGCCCGCCTCGGGTGGATCCCCGAGCTGCTGGCCGTCGTTGCGCTGGTGACCGTGCTCGTCGCCATCGTGTGGGTGTTCCTGGCGGGCGACGACGACGCCGACCAGGCCGCCGCTCCGGCGCCGACCGCCACGACCGCCGTCCCCACCACCAGCGAGGCGCCGACGACGACCGGCGCCGTCGAGATCGGCGAGCCGGCCACCACCGACGCCGTGAGCACCACCGTGGCCACGACCCTGCCCCCGCTCGCGGCCGGTGCGTCCGCGTCGGGCGAGCTGCGCGGGTGCCGTCGGGCCGAGGGCGGGGTCGCGGCGTCGGTGCTCGTCACGCACCGGGGCGGGCCGGCCAGCTCGTTCGACGTCACCGCCGCCCTGGTCGACTCGTCGGGCGCCAGCTTCGCCGAGGGCACCGAGCGCAGCCCGCTCGTCGAGCCGGGGTCGACGGCCGAGGTCGAGGTGCTCGTGCCCTTCGATGGTCGGGCCGAAGGCTCGTGCGAGCTGGTGTCGGTGACCGGAGGCTGACGCCGCCTAGCAGTGCTGGTCGTTCATCCGCAGGTCGGGCATGACGGTCTTGCAGAACCGGGCGCCGACGAGCACCGTGCCCGACATCCGGGCACCGGTGAGGTTCGCCCGCCGGAGGTTGGCGCCGCTCAGGTCGGCGCCGGTGAGGTTCGTCCGCGACAGGTCCGCGCCCGAGAGGTTGGCGCCGCTCAGGTTGGCGTTCGACAGGTCGCCGCCGATCAGCCGGGCCTCGGCCATGTGGGCGCCGGCGAGCTGCGCCTCGCGCAGCGACGCGGCCCGGAGATCGATGGAGTAGAGGTTGGCCGCGTTGAGCCGCGCATGGTCGAGGAGGGCGCCGGCGCACTGGGCGAACGGCTCGAGTCGGTATCCCTTGATGACCTTCGGGCCGGCCATTCCACCCCCTGCACTCCCGTTGGGCGACCACGGTAGCGGGCCGCGGCGCGTCCACGTGACCCTCCGGCGAACGGCTCGGTCCACCCCCGATAGGGTGTCCGGCCGGCCCGAACGTGTGGAGTCGCGTTGTTCCTGAAGTCGTTGACCATCAAGGGGTTCAAGTCGTTCGCGGATGCGACGAGCCTCGTCATGGAGCCGGGGGTCACGGTCGTCGTCGGCCCGAACGGGAGCGGCAAGTCGAACGTGGTCGACGCCATCAGCTGGGTGCTCGGCGCCACCGCGCCGAGCGCCGTGCGCTCCCAGAAGATGGACGACG
>JAGQSL010000128.1 GCA_020439525.1 Acidimicrobiales bacterium
GGCGGGCGATGGCCCGGGCGCTCACGCCGGCGATGCCCTCGGTCCGAAGGCACGCCCGGCAGGCCTCGATCAGTCGCTCTCGGGTCTCGGCCCCCGCTTGCCCGTCCTTGGTGCCCTTGACCGTGGCGGCCACCGCCACCTCCTCCGGTCCGGCGCGCCCGTCCATCTTCGCAGACGCACGGGCGACGAGGGGCCCGAGGAGCCGGCCGTCGCTCGAGGGTGCGCTCAGTGCAGCACCCGGCGACGGCGGCGGTCGAGCCCGAGCGTGGGGTCGACCTGGTGGCGGCAGGTGCCCTGCTCGCAGTCGTCGGGCGCGAGGAAGCCGGCGATGCGGCCCCGGTGGGACGACACCGAGGCGAAGAAGCGCTCGGCCAGCGGCGCGAAGGCCGGCCCCGACAGCCGCCGGGACCACGGCCGGTAGCGCTCGGTGGCCCACAGGCAGGTGAGGAACGCCGCCGGGCCGATCCACGCGGCGCCGTCGTCGCCCACCACGACGAGCTCCGTGCCCAGCCACGGGAGCTGGGGGAGGAGGCGCCGGGCGGCGGCGTCGGCCTCGACGAAGCGGAGGGGCACCCAGGTGGGCTGGACCTCGAGCCACGCTCGGCAGCGGCGGCACAGCTCGCAGCCCGGGTCGTAGAACACGGTGAGCACCGCGGGGCCGCCGAACCCCGATCGAGGGTCGGCGACCGCCGCCGCGGGGCCCGCCGCCATCAGAACGCCGCCGGCTCGGGCTCGGTCACCCAGCGCTGCGGTGCGACCGGCGGGACCATCTCGCGCTGGCGCCGGCGGGCGGCGAGCTGGTGGAAGACCGCCATGTTCACGAAGTGGAACACGGCGAGGCTGACGAGGAGGATGCCCAGCTTCTGGGCCAGCACCTCGAAGGCGTCGGTGGCGTCCGCGGCGCCGTCGGCCCGCATGAGGAAGAACCCGTAGCCCAGGTTCAACATGGCGAAGCCGGTCACCAGCAGCCGGTTCACGGCCTCGGCCATCTCGGGTCGGTCGGCGAACACGTCGGCGAGGAACACCGCGCCGTTGCGGTGGAGCGTCGCCGCCAGCCAGCTGCAGAGGCCGACGGTGGCGATCAGGTAGGTGGCGTAGACGGGGATCAGGTAGCCGTTCATGGGGTCCTCCTCGAGGTGGGCTCGTCGTTGAGCGGATGCTTTGAGCATCTGCCTTGAGCGTGCGCTCAAATCATGGAGATCTCAAGTGATCGGGTTCACGAGGTCACTGACCAGGGCCGCCGTGGGCAGAGGCCGACGATCAGTCGGCCAGTGCGGCGTCCGCCTCGCCGGTCTGCACCCGCCACAGCGCGGCGTACAGGCCGCCGAGCCCCACCAGCTCCTCGTGGGTGCCGGCCTCGATCACCCGACCGGCCTCCATCACGTGGATGCGGTGGGCGTGGCGCACCGTCGAGAGCCGGTGGGCGATGACGATGGTGGTGCGCCCGGCCGCCACCTTGGCCATCGAGCGCTGGATGGCGGCCTCGGTCTCGTTGTCCACCGCCGACGTCGCCTCGTCGAGGACCAGGATGGCCGGGTCGCGCAGGATGGCGCGGGCGATGGTGAGCCGCTGGCGCTGGCCCCCGGAGAGCTTCTGGCCCCGCTCGCCCACCACGGTGTCGTAGCCCTGGGGCATGGCCTCGACGAAGGTGGCGGCCTCGGCCAGCTCGGTGGCGCGCCGCAGCTCGTCGTCGGTCGCGTCGGGTCGGCCGTAGGTGAGGTTCTCGCGGATCGTCCCGTGGAACAGGAACACGTCCTGGGCGACGAAGCCGGTGGCCTGGCGGAGCGAGCGGAAGGTCAGCTCGTCGATCGGGGTGCCGTCCACCGTGATGCGCCCGCCGGTGGGCTCGTACAGCCGCAGCAGCAGCTTCACCACGGTCGACTTGCCCGAGCCGGTGGCGCCCACGATCGCGTGGGTCTCGCCGGCGGGCACCTCGATCGTGAGGCCCTTCAGCACCTCGGTGCCGGTGCCGTACGCGAAGCGCACGTCGTCGAAGCGGACGGCGCCGCGGGCCGGGAGCTCGAGGTCGCGGGTTCCGGGGACGATCGTGGGCTCGACGGCGAGGAGCCCGAAGATGCGGCGGCACGAGGCCATCGCCCGCTGGTACAGGTCCAGCGTCTCGCCCAGCTGCACGAGGGGCCAGAGCAGCCGCTGGGTCATGTACACGAGCATCGAGAAGACGCCGAGCGCCAGCTCGCCCCGCAGGGCGGCGCGCCCGCCGACGATGAGCGTCATGGTGAAGCCCGCGAGCACCGCCATGCGGATCAGCGGGTTGAACGCCGTGGAGAAGCGGATGGCGTCGCGGTTCGCCTCCCGGTAGGCCCGGCTGTCGGCGGCGACGCGCTCGGCCTCGCGCTCCTCGCCGCTGAACGCCTTGATGGTGGCCATGCCGCCCAGCGAGTTGGTGAGGGTGTTGCCGATCTCGCCACCGGCCTCGCGCACCCGGGCGTAGCGGGGCTCGAGGCGGGTCTGGTACCAGAGCGAGCCGACGACGATCACCGGGATCGGGAGGAAGGCCAGGGCGGCGAGGAGCGGCGAGACCACGAAGAACACGATGCCGACGAACACGACGTTGGCCGCGGTGATCAGCAGCTTGTGGGGGCCCAGGTCGAGGAAGCGCTCCAGCTGGTTCACGTCCTCGTTCAGCACGGTCATCAACCCGCCCGAGGTGCGATCCTCGAAGTAGGCCATCTCGAGGTCCTGGACGTGGCGGTAGGTGTCGATGCGGGCCTCGTGCTCGATCGTCTGGGCCAGGTTCCGCCAGGTGACGACGGCGATGTACTCGGTGGCGCTCTCGGCGAACCAGACCAGGACCGTGATCACGGTGAGGATGGTGAGCTGGGTGAACTTGTCCTCCACGCCGAAGAGCCCGCCGACGAACGAGTCCGAGCCCTTGGCGACGACGTCGACCGCGGCGCCGATGAGCAGCTCGGGCGCCACGTCGCACGCCTTGTTCAACAGGGAGAAGGTCGCCGCGAACACGACGCGGGGGCGGTGGCCTCGGGCGTAGCGCCACAGCTCGCGCAGCGGGGGCGTGGTCGACAGCGGGATGGCAGCGACGGGGGCGGGATCGGCCATCCGGACGACGATACGGCCGCGCACCGCCCCCGCCCCACGAAGTTCGCACCGGTGCGGCAGCGAGGCGGCCGCACGGATGCGAAGTTCATCGCCGGGAAGGGCACCTCCTAGGATCTGACGGCCCGTCAGGAACCTGTCGGGCCCGAGGACTCACCGCACGAAGGGGCACGGACACCCATGGGCATGCTCGATGGCAAGGTCGCGATCGTCACCGGCGCAGGGCACGGCATCGGCCGGGGCCACGCGCTGGAGCTCGCCAAGCACGGGGCGAAGGTCGTCGTGAACGACCTGGGCGTCTCGGTGAAGGGCGAGGGCCAGGGCAAGGACGCCGACCTCACCGTCGACATCATCAAGGGGCGCGGCGGCGAGGCGGTGGCCAACTACGAAAACGTGGCCGACTACGAGGGGGCCGGCCGCATGGTGCAGCAGGCCGTCGACGCCTTCGGGAAGCTCGACGTGCTCGTCAACAACGCCGGCATCGTGCGCGACTCGGCGATCTGGAACATGAGCGAGGGCGACTTCGACGCCGTCATCAACGTCCACGTCAAGGGCACGTGGGCGCCCTGCCACTGGGCCGCCCGCCACTGGCGCGAGCGCAGCGCCGCGGGGGAGACCTTCACCGGCCGCGTGATCAACACCACCTCCGGCGCCGGGCTGGTGGGCAACTTCGGCCAGACCAACTACGCCACCGCCAAGGCCGGGATCGCCGGCATGACCCAGACCCTCAGCCTCGAGCTGGCCAAGCTCGGCGTGACCGTCAACTGCGTCGGCCCGGCGGCCGCCACCCGCATCACCGGCACCATGCCGGGCGCCCCGGCCGTCATCGAGCCCGACGAGGTGCCCGAGGACGAGTGGAACCGCATGGATCCCGCCGTGTCGTCGCCGCTGGTGGCCTGGCTCGCCTCCGACGAGTCGCAGCTGGTCACCGGTCAGATCATCCGGGCCGTCGCCGAGAACATCATTTTGATGAAGGGCTGGGCCGACGGCCCGACGATCAACAACAAGGGCAAGCGCTGGGACGCCGCCAAGCTCGGCCAGCAGCTGGCCACCGATGTCTTCTTCACCCGCGCCCCCGGGCTGCGCTACTAGCAGGCCGTCCGCCGTCCGCTGGGGCGTGTGGCAGGATTCGGCGAGCGTTCACCGAGACGGCGTGGGGTCGTCTCCGAGGGGGTAGGTACATGAGGAACCGAAACGTGCGGCTCATCGGGGCGGCGGCGGCGTTCGTCGCGCTGGCCACGGTCGTGTCGGGCTGCGGCAGCGACGGTGGGGGATCGGAGGGCTCGGGCGACAAGACCGAGACCGGCGGCGGGGGCGACCTCGAGGCCATCCGCGTCCCCCAGGACTACGAGACGATCCAGGAGGCGGTCGACAACGCCGCCGAGGGCGATCTCGTGCTGGTCGACGAGGGCACCTACAACGAGGCCGTCACCGTCGAGACCCCCGACATCACCATCCGGGGCGTCGACCGCAACAAGGTGATCCTCGACGGCGAGTTCGAGCTCGAGAACGGCATCCGCGTGGTCGACACCGACGGCGTGGTGGTCGAGAACATGACCGCCCGCAACTACGTGTCGAACGGCTTCTTCTGGACCGGCTCGGACCGCTACCGCGGCTCGTACCTCACCGCCTACCGCAACGGCGACTACGGCATCTACGCCTTCGACGCCTACCACGGCCAACTCGACCACAGCCTGGGCTCGGGCTCGCCCGACGCCGGCTTCTACATCGGCGAGTGCTACAAGTGCGACGCGGTGATCGACGACGTCATCTCGGAGTACAACGGCCTGGGCTACTCGGGCACCAACTCCGGCGGCGACCTCTACATCATCAACTCGACGTTCCGGAACAACCGGGCGGGCATCGTGCCCAACGCCGGCTCCTACGAGCTCTGCTACCCGGGCCGCGAGAACACGATCGTCGGCAACATCGTCCACGACAACAACTACCTCGAGGGCCCGGGCATCGACGTGTCGCTGCTCGCCCAGGGCAACGGCATCCTGCTGGCCGGCTCGATCAACAACGTGATCGAGCGCAACCTCGTGTACGACCACGAGCGGACCGGCATCGCCGCCGTGCCGTTCCCGGAGGAGGACGCGAGCGACACGCCGCCCACCGGCGACGAGCTCACCAAGCCGTGCGACGAGGTCAAGGACGATCCGGTGCCCGAGGAGAGCCCGGGCCTCGTGCTCTGGGAGGCCACCGGCAACCGCGTGGTCGACAACGTGGTCGAAGGCTCGGGCCTCGCCGACATCGCGTCGGGCACCATCCCGGCGGACGCCGAGAACCTGAAGCGGCTGGACAACTGCTTCTCGGGCAACAACCCGGCGAAGACCTCGCCCACCGACCTCGAGGCGCTCGCGCCCTGCGAGGGCGAGGGGAGCGGCGGCGACTTCGCGGCCGGCGCGTTCGACCTGCTGGTGCTGATCAACGAGCAGCCCCCGGCGCCGGCCAAGGACAGCTACCAGACGACCCCCGAGCCCGAGGCCCAGGACAACATGCCCGACGCCCTCACCAAGGCGTGGGAGAAGTTCGAAGGCCCCGAGACGCCCGACGTGGACGCCATCACCGTCCCCGAGAAGCCCACGAGCTGACCCTGCGCCGCCGGGTCATCGCTCTGCTCTGCGCCGGGGCCGTCGCCATCGTGGCGGCGGCCCTGGTCGCGGCGCGGCGCGACGAGCGGGCGCTGGCCGACCGGCCGGCGAGCACGCCGGCGGGCGTGCACCCGCTCGCGGACAAGAAGCCGGCGTCCGACGAGCCCTTCGTCGCCGAGCCCGAGCGCTGGCGGGGCCCGCAGGGTCGCACCGGCCAGTTCGTGGTCCACTGCACCTACAGCCACTCGGGCCCCAACGACCCGATCGTCCACTACGCGATGACCGGCATGTCGCACCGCCACGACTTCTACGGGGCCGAGCACACCGATGCCGACACGTCGCCCGACTCGATGCTCGCCGACTCCACCACCTGCGACAAGACCGCCGACCGGGCCGCCTACTGGCAGCCCACGGTGTACGACCACGGCGAGATCGTGGTCCCCGAGGACATGAGCGCCTACTACCGGGCCGCGCCGGGGGTCGACCCCCAGGCGGTCGAGCCGTTCCCGCTCGGCCTCGCCATGCTCGCCGGTGACCAGTTCGCCACGAAGCCCCAGACGGGCGAAGCGGCCGGGTGGACCTGCGGCGTGCGCACCGATCTGTCGGTCGAGCCGCCCGAGTGCGACCCGAGCGCCCCGCTGCACCTGGTGCTCACCTTCCCGGACTGCTGGGACGGCGAGTACCTCGACAGCGAGGACCACACCTCCCACGTCGCGTACTCGGCCGGCGGGGAGTGCCCTGCGGCCATCCCGGTGCACGTCCCGCAGCTCACGGTCTCGATCCGGTTCCCGATCTCGGGCCCGGGCCACGACCTCACCCTGGCGTCGGGCGAGGTCATCACCGCCCACGGCGACTTCTTCAACGGGTGGGAGCCCGAGGGGCTCGAGACCGAGATCTCGGCCTGCATCCGGCGCGGCGCCGTCTGCGACCTGGCCTCCAACCGCGAGGAGGAGGCCCTCTTCAGCTACACCCGCTGAGGAGGCGTGCGGTTCGGCTCACTCGCCGAGCACGCGGACCGCGCCGACCATCCCCTTGCGCTTCGTGCCGTGGAGGGTGCAGTAGTACACGTAGTCGCCGGGCTCCGAGAAGGTGATCGAGCCGGACTCGCCGGGCTCGAAGTCCTCGGTGTCGAGCGAGGCGAAGGCGCCGTCCTCGGCGGGCACGACGTTGTGCTGGTTGCGGCCCTTGTTGGTGAACGTCACCGTGGTGCCGGCGTCGACCTCGATGAACTGGGCCACGTAGGTGTTGTCGCGCGCCTCGACGTCGGCGGCGTCGGCGCCGGTGAGGTCCTCGAAGGTGACATCGCTCAGATCGAGCGTGTCGGCCTTCTTGGGCTTGGTGGTGGTCGGGGTGCTGTTGGCGACGGGCTCACCGCTGCCGCAGGCCACCAGGCCGGCGACGAGGGCGGCGGCGCCGAGGGTCCGAAGGGCGCGCATGGCCGGGGACCCTACCGGCCGATCGGGTGACGGTCCGAACCGCGCCGTGGGCCACAATCGGACGCGTGACGCCCGCCGAGCCCACCGATCCCGCCGAGCGCGCGTTCTACGTCGAGGAGTTCGCCGGGTCGACCATCGTGGCGGGCATCGTCGCCCACGATGCCGACGTGCGTGCCGGCCTGGCGCGCGCCGCCGCGTCGCTCGACGCCGGCGCCGCCCGCTTCGCCGTGGTGGTCGAGGCGGACGCCGCCGAGGTCGCCCGGGCGCTCGGCGGCGAGGTCGCGCACCTCGGCCCACCATCCCTCGACGAGGCCAGGCGCATCGCACCCGACGAGGCGGCCGGCCTGTGGCTCGCCCTCACCGACGCCCGTCGGGTCGTCGTCGATGCCCCGGCCGGCGCCACCAGCGAGGTCGCAGCGGCGGTGGCCGTCGCCACCCGGGCCACCAAGCTCGTGCTCACCGACGCCGCCGGCGGGTGGGGCCTGCCGCCGCGCAGCTTCGCCGACATCGCCACCCACGAGGACGCGCTGCGCGCCCAGCTCGCCGACCGGCAGGGCGGCGCGGTCGTGGAAGCGTTGGCGCTCGCGCTCCACGGGGGCGTGGCCAACGTGAACCTGTGCCGGCCGCACGACCTCGACCGCGAGCTGTTCACCTTCGACGGGGCGGGCACGCTGTTCACGAGCGGCGGCTACGTCGAGCTCAGCGACCTGGGCGTCGACGACCTGCCGGCGGTCGAGCGCCTGGTGGCCCAAGGGGTCGCCGCCGGGCTGCTGCGCCCGCGGTCGCGCGCCGAGGTGGCCCGGCTGGCGGCCACCGGCCTCGGCGCCCGGGTGGTGGGCAGCGGCCACCTGGCGGGCCTCGTGAGCCTCGAGACCGCGCCCTACGAGGGGCTGGGCGTCGGCGAGATCGCCTCGCTGTCCACGGTCAGCCGGTTCTCGGGGGCGGGAGCGGGCGCACTGCTGGTGGAGGGCGTCGTCGAGCGGGCGGCGGCGCAGGGCCTCCGCGAGGTGTTCGCCGTCACCGTCTCGGAGGCGGCGGCGGCGTTCTTCGCTCGCCGCGGGTTCGCCGAGGTCGAGCCCGGCGCCATCCCGGCGGCGAAGTGGGCGGGCTACGACGCCGACCGGCGCCGGCTCGCCCGCGCGTTCGTGCGCTCGGTGACCGACGGCGAGCAGGGCACGCTCGGTTTCTGACGGACCGTCAGGCAGCGGTAGCTTCGCCGCATGGATCTGCGCTTCTCGGACGAGGACGAGGCGTTCCGCGCCGAGGCTCGCGCCTGGCTCACCGAGGCGCTCGAGGGCGACTTCGCCGGGGTTCGGGGCCGCGGCGGGCCCGGCGACGAGCACGCGCTGTTCGAGGAGCGCCTGGCGTGGGAGCAGCACCTCGGCCGCTCGGGCTGGAACTGCGTCGGCTGGCCGAAGGAGCACGGCGGGCGGGGGCTGAGCCTCCACCAGCAGGTGATCTGGTTCGAGGAGTACGCCCGCGCCGGCGGTCCCGGGCGCCTCGGCCACATCGGCGAGGGCCTCGCCGGCCCCACGATCCTCCACTTCGGCACGCCCGAGCAGCAGGCGCGCTTCCTGCCGCCGATCGTCGCCGGCACCGAGCTGTGGGCCCAGGGCTACAGCGAGCCCAACGCCGGCTCGGACCTCGCCAACGTCCAGACCCGGGCCGAGCGCGACGGCGACGACTGGCGCATCAGCGGGCAGAAGGTGTGGACGTCGCTGGCCCACTGGTCCGATTGGGTGTTCGTCGTGGCCCGGACCGACCGGGAGGCGACCCCGAAGCACCGTGGCCTCACCTACTTCCTCATGCCGCTGCGCCAGGAGGGCGTGGAGATCCGCCCGATCCGCCAGGTCACCGGCACCAGCGAGTTCAACGAGGTCTTCTTCGACGGCGCGCTGGCCCGGGGCGAGCACGTCGTCGGTGCGGTCAACGATGGGTGGAAGGTCGCCATGGGCACCCTCGCCTTCGAGCGGGGGGCGTCGACCCTCGGCCAGCAGATGCACTTCCGCAACGAGCTGGCCCACCTCGTCGCCGAGGCCCGCCGCAACGGGCGCATCGATGATCCGCTCATCCGCCAGCGCCTGGCGGCCGCCCACGCCGGGCTGGAGATCATGCGCTGGAACACGCTGCGGGTGCTGTCGGCCGACAGCGTCGCCCCGCCGCCGGCCGCCATGGTCACCAAGCTGTACTGGGCCACCTGGCACCGCGACCTCGGCGAGCTGGCCATGGACGTGCTCGGTCCCGAGGCCCTGCTCGGCGAGCAGGAGCCGGGCTACGAGCTCACGGCCCTCCAGCGCCTCTTCCTGTTCACCCGCTCGGACACCATCTACGCCGGGTCGAACCAGATCCAGCGCAACATCATCGGCGAGCGCGCGCTCGGCCTGCCCAAGGAGCCCACGGTCTGATGCCCACGCCCCCGCCCGCGTACGTCCCCGGCCACGGCCTGCTCGCCGGCAAGGCCGTGGTGGTCACCGCGGCCGCCGGCACCGGCATCGGCTCGGCGGTGGCCAAGAAGGCCATCGAGGAGGGGGCCACCGTCCTCATCTCGGACTTCCACGAGCGTCGCCTCGGCGAGACCGCCGACCGCCTCGGCGAGGAGACCGGTCAGCGGCCCGAGACCCAGGTGTGCAACGTGACCGACGAGGCGCAGGTGCAGGCGCTCGTCGACGCCGCGGTCGATCGCCTCGGGCGCATCGACGTGATGGTCAACAACGCCGGGCTCGGTGGGTCGGCGAAGATCACCGAGATGACCGACGAGCAGTGGGCCACCGTGCTTGACGTGACGCTCACCGGCACCTTCCGCTGCACCCGCGCCGTGCTCCGCCAGATGGAGGCGCAGGGGAGCGGGGTGATCGTGAACAACGCGTCGGTGCTCGGCTGGCGAGCCCAGGCCGAGCAGGCCCACTACGCCGCGGCCAAGGCCGGGGTGATGGCCTTCACCCGCTGCGCGGCGATCGAGGCGGCACCCCACGGGATCCGCGTCAACGCCGTGGCCCCGAGCCTGGCCATGCACCCGTTCCTGGCCAAGGTGACCACCGACGAGCTGCTCGACGAGCTCACCGAGCGCGAGGCCTTCGGGCGCTACGCCGAGCCGTGGGAGATCGCCAACGTCATGGTGTTCCTGGCGAGCGACTACTCGAGCTACCTGACCGGCGAGGTGGTTTCGGCCAGCTCGCAGCGAGCCTGAGGAGGACCGCCATGGCCGTCACCACCTTCGACGGGATCGACGCGGTGCGGGCCGCGGTCGGCACCCACCTCGGCCACAGCGACTGGGTCACGGTGACCCAGGAGATGGTCCAGACCTTCGCCGACGCCACGGGCGATCAGCAGTGGATCCACGTCGACGTCGAGCGGGCCACCGCGGAGTCGCCCTTCGGCGGCCCGATCGCCCACGGGTACCTCACGCTGTCGCTCACCAACCTCTTCCTGCCGCAGGTGGTCGAGGTGCAGGGCATCTCGGCCGGGGTCAACCGCGGCACCGGCAAGGTGCGGTTCCCGGCGCCCGTGCCCGTCGGCTCGCGGCTGCGGGCCGGGGTGGAGCTGGTGGCGGTCGACGACGTCGCCGGGGGCATCGACACCACCATGCGGATCACCGTCGAGCGCGAGGGGGCCGACAAGCCCGTGTGCGTGGTGGAGAGCCTCTCGCGCTACCTCGCCTGAGGGGTCCGTCGGGGGCGCCCCCAGGCGACCGTGGGGGGTCACCCCCACGCCTGAATCGGACATCGACGCGGACGATGCGGTCATGCACGCACCACCGTCTGCCCCGTTTCCGCCCCGTCCCGACCTGCCTCCGCCCCCGCCCGGAGGCTGGCCGCCCCCGTGGCCACCCCCGCCCAGCAACCTGACACCTCGCCCGGCCCGGCGTCCGGTCGAGGTGCAGGACGTGCTGCTCGGCCTGGGCACCGCGCTCGTCGCCGTCGCCGTCACCGTGTTCGCGGCGGTCAACTGGCGTCGGCTCGACGCGACGGCCCAGGGCCTCGCCCTCGTGGCCCTCACCGGGGCCCTCGCGGCCGGCGCCGCCCGGGCCGGCCGGCGAGGGCTCGGCGCGACCGCCGAGGCGTTCGCCGCCGCCTCGGTCCTCCTCGCCCTCGCCGACGTCCACGCCTTCCGCGTGGGCCTCGCTCCTCAGGTGGACGCGCGGTCGTGGTGGGCCCTCGGGCTGCTCGGCGTCGCCGGCCTCGCCGTGGCCGTCGGCTCGGCGGCCCGGGCGCGGGGCGCCTTCGCGACGGCGACCGTGCTGGCCCAGGTCGCGCTGCCGGTCGCGCTCGTGGGCCGGACGAGCACGGTCGCTGCGGCCCTCGCCGTGATCGTTCAGTCCACGGTCGTGGTGGTCGCCCTCGGCGGGCTTCGAGGCGCCCGGCGTCGCCCGGCCCGCCGGGTCGGTCGGGCCACGGCCGTGGCGATCGCGGTCGGTGCCGAGCTGGCGACCAGCTCGACCGCCCTCCTCGCGCTCGCCGAGGGCGATCCGGTCCCTCGGTGGTGGGCCGTGGCCGCCGCCGGGGCCGTCCTGCTGGTGGCGCTGGCCGTCGAGCTGCGTGCCCGACCCGAGGTTCGGGATGGGTCGCTCAGCCTGGCCGTCGGGCACCTGCTCATCGCCGTCCTCGGGGCGGCGACCGCGGCGTTCGGCTGGGACGGTGGGGCGCCGGTCGCCGTGGTCGCCGGGATCGCCGCGATCGGGCTCCTCGGGGCCGGGCGCCTGCCCCGGCCCTGGTCGGGTGCGCCGACCGCCACGTTCGGCATCGGCCTCGGGCTCGCCTCCCTGCCGGTGCTCGATGCCGTCGCGACGGCCCTGATCGCCGCCTCGGAGGCGGCCGGCCGGCCCTGGTCGCTCGACGGGGCGACGACCGCTGCCGATCTCGCCCTCCAGCCGGTCGGCGTGGCGCCCGTGGCCCTGCTGGGCCACCTGGCTGCCCTCCTCGTGGCGTGCCTGGCGCTCGGTCGGGCTCCGGCCGGGGCCGATGGGCTGGCGCGGCGACGCGCCGTGGCTCGGACCGGGTGGGCGGTGCTCACCGTCCTCCTCAGCGGCCTGCTCCTGGTGCCGATGCTCGCGCCGGTGACCATCGCCCAGGTCGTGCTGGGGGCGCTGGCCGTCGAGGTGGCGATGGTGGCCGCCGGTGCGCTCGTCGGCGCCCACGGCCCCCGACGCGGCCTCGTCGTGGTGGCGGTGGTCGCCCAGGGATGGGCCCTGGCGTGGGGCGCCGCCACCCCGGAGCTCACGCTCCAGGCGCTCCTGGTGTCGGCGGCGTCGATGGCGCTCGCCCTGGTGGCCGCTCGGCGCCGGGGCCTCGACGGGATCGCCCTCGCTGCGGCTGCGTGGCTCGGCGTCGGCCTGCCGCTCGCCACGGGCCTGGCGGTGCTGGCATCGGGCCGACCCGGCTCGACCGGCTGGGCCGCCGCGGCCGTCGTGGGCGCGGGGCTCGGCGTGGTCGGGCAGCTGCTCCTCGACGGCCCTCGCTCTCGCTCGATCCTCGACCGGCGGATGGTGGGAGTCGCCCTCGCGGCCTCGGCCGTGGTCCACGTCCTGGCGCTGGCGGCCACGGGCGGGCGCAGCGCCCTCGATGCCCTTGCGGTCGTCCTCGCCGCGGGCACGATCGCCCTCGTGGTGCACGGGACCCGCCCCGATCGACGAGCGCTGCTCGTGGCCGCCGGGGTGGAGGGCCTCGCCCTCACCTGGCTGCTGCTCGCCCGCGAGGACGTCGGGCTCGTCGAGGCCTACACCCTCCCGCTCGCCGCCCTGCTCCTCGTGCTCGGCACCTCCGGCGCCCGGCTCCGGGCGGCCGGTCCGGTGCCCTCGTGGTGGACCATCGGGCCGGGCCTGCTCGTGGCGGTGGGCCCCACGGTCGCGCTCGGGCTCGTGGACGGCGGTCCGGTGCGCCCGCTCGTCGGGATCGTCGTCGGGGCGGCGCTGGCGGTCGGTGGCGCCGCTCGCAGCCGTCGTGCGCCGTTCGACCTCGGGGTGGCGTCCGTGGCCGTCCTCGCGCTGCAGCAGGCGGTGCCCGTGGTCGGGGCGCTCCCGAACTGGGCGACGATCGGAACCACCGGGCTCGTCCTGCTCGCGGTGGGTGCGACCTTCGAGCAGCGCCGAGACGATCTGCGCAGCGCTCGCCGCGCCTACGCGACGCTCGCCTGAACCGCCAGCTCCTCGGCTGGGTCGCGGGTGGGGTCGGAGCGTGCACCGGCCCCACCCGCCACACTGGGGCCATGGCCGACGTGCACCAGTGCCCCTTCTGCGAGCTGCGGTTCGTGAACCTCGCCGAGCTCAACTTCCACATCCAGCTCGACCACCCCGATCGAGACGTGCCCGAGCGGGAGTACTGAGCGGGCAGCTACCGCCGCAGCAGCACCGAGGAGCCGTGGCCGAAGAGGCCCTGGTTGGCGGTGATGCCCGCGGTGGCGCCATCCACCTGACGGCCGGTGGCCTGGCCGCGGAGCTGCCACGTGACCTCGCACACCTGGGCGATGGCCTGGGCAGGCACGGCCTCGCCGAAGCAGGCGAGCCCACCCGAGGCGTTGACGGGGATGCGCCCGCCGAGCTGGGTGTCGCCGTCGTTGAGCAACCGCTCGGCCTCGCCCCGCTTGCACAGGCCGATGTCCTCGTACCAGTCGAGCTCGAGGGCGGTCGAGAGGTCGTACACCTCGGCGAGCGAGAGGTCCTCGGGCCCGATGCCCGCCTCCTCGTAGGCGGCGTGGGCGATCGACTCCTTGAACGTGCGCTCGCCGACCGCCACGACGGCGGTGGAGTCGGTCGCCATGTCGGGCAGGTCGATGATCGTGTTCGGGTAGGTCGGCGTCACCGTCGAGACGGCCGCCACCCGCACCGGGGCGCCCGCCGAGCCGGCGTGGCGGGCGGCGTACTCCATCGACGTCAGCACCACGGCGGCGCCACCGTCGGAGGTGGCGCAGATCTCGAAGAGGTGCAGCGGGTCGGCCACCATCGGGCTCCCCAGCACCTCCTCGACCGTGTACGCCTTCTGGTAGCGGGCGTAGGGGTTGGCCAGGCCGTTGGCGGCGTTCTTGACCTTGACCTTGGCGAAGTCCTCGCTGGTGGCGCCGTAGAGGTCCATGCGCCGCCGGGCGGCGAGGGCGAAGTAGGTCGGGTTGGTCGCGCCGAGCAGGCGGAAGCGCAGCCAGTCCGGGTCGGTGGGGCGATCGCCCGAGTTGGGGGCCAGGAACCCCTTCGGGGTGGTGTCGGCGCCGACCACCAGGGCCACGTCGCACAGCCCGGCGAGGATGCGGGTGCGGGCGGCCTCGAGCGCGGTCACGCCCGAGGCGCACGCCGCGTAGCTCGACGCCACGCGGGCGCCGGTCCAGCCCAGGGCCTGGGCGAAGGTGGCGCCCGACACGTAGCCCGGGTAGCCGTTGCGCATGGTGTCGGC
>JAGQSL010000129.1:0-4001 GCA_020439525.1 Acidimicrobiales bacterium
TACCGCTCGCACTTCCCCACCGACCGGGAGCGGGCCCGGGCCGCCGCCGCCCTCGGCTACGACCCCATCGCCTTCGAGGCGAGCCCCTACTACCTGTTCCACCCCCATGCGCCGACGCGCGCCCGCCAGACCGTTCCCGACGCCACCGTGGTCGCCCTGCTGCGCGACCCGGTGGAGCGAGCGTTCTCCCACTACAAGGAGCGCCGCAACCACACCGAGCCCCTCGGGTTCGCCGAGGCGATCGCCGCCGAGCCCGAGCGCACCGCCGGCGAGGAAGCGCGGATGCTGGCCGACCCCACCGTGGTCTCGCCCGCCCACCGGCACCAGACCTACCTGGCCCAGAGCCGCTACGCCCCCATGCTCGAGCGGTGGTTCGACGCCTTCGGCCCGGAGCGGGTGCTGGTGAGCGCCGCCGAGGACTTCTACGCCGACCCGCAGGCGTTCTGCGACCAGATCACCGATGCGGTGGGCCTGCCCCGGCGCGATCTGGGCGATCCCGAGCCTTTCAACGCCGAGCCATCTGCCGACATGGATCCGGTGGTCCGCAGCGAGCTGCGGGCCGCGCTGCGAGACGACATCGTCGCGGTCGAGCGCCTGCTCGGCCGTCCGATGCCGTGGGAGCGCTGAGCGACCGGGACCCCGCCGGCCGACCGGCCCTCCACGAGGCGATGCCAGATCGGCATCGCACCGGACCAGGGAGGGACCCCGAGCGATGGCGCGCCGACCGGCGAAGCGGACGATCCTGGGCGCGACCGCCCTGGCAGCCCTCCTGGCCGCCGGGTCGCTCGTGCTCGTCCGAGGTGACGACGCACGGGCGGCCGACGCCGCGCCGGGCGACGGCACCACGCCGGCCACCGCCGGCGCCTCGTGCTGGGGCATCGACCAGGCGCATCCGACGAGCGCCTCGGGCGTCTACTGGCTGAGCAACGCGCGACTCGAGCGTCCCCAGCAGTTCTACTGCGACATGGCCACCGACGGCGGTGGCTGGGTGCTCGTCGGCCGCGGCCGCCAGGGCTGGTCGTTCAACCCGCTGGGGCAGGGCTCGGCGGCGATGGTGCGCGACGCCGTGGACGGGCCGAGCGCCTTCTCGCCCGCCGCCCTCGACACCGAGACGATCGACCAGCTCCTCGCCGGGACCGACCTGCGCACGCTCGCCGACGGGATCCGCGTGGAGCGCTCGACGAACACGGCCGGCACCACCCGCCAGGACGTCCGGCTGTTCCCCCAGTACCGCACCTGGACGTGGTCGCTGCCGGGCGGGAACCTGCTGAGCAAGGTGACGATCGACGGGACCACCTACCAGGGGTCCAACACCGCCGACACGTCCAAGAGCGCCTACGGCCAGACCACCAACGGGCTCTCGGGCCTCGCCGGCACGAGGCGCCTGTTCACCACGCCGTGGGCCTCCCACGACAACCTCCAGGGCTTCTCGTTCGGCAGCGGCATCAGCGGCGGCTCGAGCAGCGCCACGAACCACCTGTGGACCTCCGGCAGCGAGGGCAGCCCGATCCCCTTCACCCGGGTCTGGATCCGACCGCGGATCGCCAACGACGCCGCCGGGTTCGCCCCGCTCCCCGCCGAGGGGCTCCCGGCCTCGACCCGCCCCGCCGTGCCGAGCAGCCGCTCGGAGCGCGCCGGGTGGGGCGTGGTCGGGCTCGACCACACCGGCGAGTCGACGATCGAGCCGTGGAACACCAACGTGCTGGCCCTCGAGCAGGGCGCCGGCCGGATGTTCGTCGGCGGCCGCTTCACCGGGGTGCAGCAGGGCCCGGACGCGGCGCCGATCGCCCAGGCGTCGCTCGCCGCGTTCGACCTGGACGGCAACTGGATCTCGACGTTTCGCCCGAAGGTCGCCGGACGGGTGTGGAACGTGGCCATGACGGGCGACGGCAAGCTGCTCGTCGCCGGCGACTTCACCGACATCGACGGTGCCCCGAACACGTCGGGCCTCGCCGCCCTCGACCCGGTCACGGGCAAGGTCGTGAGCGGGTTCAAGGCCGCCGTCACCAAGGCCGACGGCAGCCGACCCCTCGTGCGGGCCCTCGCGGTGCGCGGCACGACCGCCTACATCGCCGGCAGCTTCAACCGCCTCACGGGCGGGACCTGGAACACCATCTCGGTCTCGAGCGCCGCCAGCTTCCGCACCGACAACGGCAACCCCACCACCTGGCGGCCGCGGCTCAACGGCACCGCGGTCGACGTGCGCCCCACCGACGACGGGAGCCGCGTGCTGGTGGCCGGGCTCTTCTCGGCCATCAACGGCGATGCCAACCACGGCTACTTCGGGATCACCGACGCGACCTCCGGCGCCCCGGTGCCGGGCATCGGCGCGTGGGCGCCGTCGGCCCCGACCCGCGCCAAGTACCAGCAGGCGGTGCTCGACCTGGGCGACCGCGTGGTGGTCGGTGGCTCAGAGCACGACACGCAGCTGTGGGACCGCGACCGCACCCGACTGATCGACTCGCACATCACCCGCGCCGGCGGCGACACCCAGGCCCTGGAGCTCTTCGACGGCAAGGTGTTCTTCGGCTGCCACTGCGGCGACGTCGTGTACCAGGGCACGAACGACTTCGCGAACCCGAGCGGGTTCCGCTCGGCGCAGGCGATCAACCTGGTGGGCGCGCTCGACGCCACCACCTTCGAGTACGACACCGCGTGGTACCCCGCCGGCCTCAAGGGCGCCAAGGGCGAGGGCGTGTGGGCGATCGAGCGAGACGACCGGAGCTGCCTCTGGGTCGGCGGCGACCTGCAGCGCGGCGCCTGGTCGGGCAACGCCGCCACGGACTGGCTCGGCGGCTTCGCCCGCTTCTGCCCGGCCGACGCGACCGCCCCCACCGCGCCGGGCTCGCTGCGCTCGGCGCCTGCGGGCGACGGCATCGCCCTCACCTGGACGGGCTCGACCGACGCGAGCGGCACCGTGTCCTACGACGTGTACCGCGACGACCGGGTGATCGCCACCGTGTGGGGCACGACCTTCACCGACCCGTCGGTGACCGGCGCCCACCGCTACACCGTGCGGGCCGTCGATGCCCGCGGCAACCGCTCCGCGTCGCCGGCGCCGATCGCCGTGAACGGCCCGGCGCCCCAGATCGCCGTGGCCGTGCCCTTCGGGGCCACCTGGGCGTACCGGGCCGACGGCGTCGACCTCGGCACCGCGTGGCGGGAAGCGGGCTTCGACGACGCGGCGTGGGCCCGGGGTCCGGGCCGGTTGGGCTGGGGCGTGAGCCCGATCGGCACCTCGTTCGCGACGCGCCCCCAGACCGCGTACCTCCGCTCGAGCTTCGCCGTCGCCGACGCCCGCGCCGTGCGGACGCTCGACCTGCAGGTGACGGCCGCGACCGGTGCCGTGGTGTACCTCAACGGCGTCGAGGTCGGGCGGGTCAACATGCCCGCCGGGCGGATCGCGGCCTCGACCCCGGCCGCGGGCTACGTGTGGGGCGCCGCCGAGGCCACCGTGCACCGCATCACCGTCCCGGGCTCGCTGCTCGCGAGCGGGACGAACCGCCTCGCGGTGGAGCTCCACTCCATGACCGCCGGCGCGAGCCGGGCGTTCGTCGACGTGCAGGCGACCACCTACGGCGCCGGGGGCGATGCCACCGCCCCGACGAAGCCCAAGGCGACCGCCGTCGCCGCGACCGCGGGGCCGACGGTCACCTGGACCGCGTCGTCGGACGACGAGGCGCTCGGTGGCTACCTGGTGGCGCGCGACGGCGCCCCCATCGCCGTCGTCGGGCCCACCGCGACCACCTTCGTCGACGGGGAGGCGGACGCCGCCGCGGCCCACACCTACGTGGTGACGGCGTTCGACGCCTCCGGCAACCCGGCGGCGTCGAACGGGGCGAGGGCGACCCCGGCCGCCGACCCGAACCTGCTGGCCTACGGCGCCACGTGGCGCTGGTCCTTCGCCGAGGGCGGGCCCGCGGGCACCTGGGCCGCACCCGGCTACGACGACACCGGATGGGCCAGCGGTCCGGCCGAGCTCGGCTACGGCGACAGCGACG